>NZ_JANQDF010000026.1:0-10578 GCF_029891675.1 Anabaenopsis tanganyikae CS-531 | reverse complement strand
CAGGGAACAGGGAACACACCGAACAGAGATTAAGAAGGAATATTCAGGCATTTTCTTCAATAACCAACATTATTTCCCTTATACGGTAAGCCTTTTCGGATTTTATCAAAACAATTTAGCATATTAGGTACTGAAGAACCTCATTTCTGAATATAGAAAATAAGAAAAGGAATAGCTTATTTCCATGGCGTGGTCAATTTTCGCCCCAGTTAGTTGAGTATCTTTTAGCAGAAAACAGCTCTAATGATTTTTCTATACTAGATCCTTTTTGTGGTTGTGGAACTACTTTATATGAGGCAGCAAGAAAAAACTTTACCTGCTATGGAACTGATGTAAATCCTGCTGCCTATATTTTTTCATCAATAATCAATTTTTGCGCCAGGGTAAGCTCATCTAATTTAGTATAAAAATGACTTGACAAAAGAATCAGAATAGGGAGCAGAAATAATATACTTGACACAGAAGAAGAACAGTGAGATGACAAAAATACCTGCCCTGAACACTATCTTCATCAATCTTTATGTCATCTGGATTTAAAACCAAGCCAACTGTAACCAAGAAAAAAGCTAATCATGGACAAGTAGCATCTGTAGAAGCGATTCACCAGAGTTTAGTGGAGAACTTGAGAGATATCAAAGACCCCAGAATAGAAAGAACAAAGAAACACAACCTTACAGATATCCTGGTCATAGCAATTATGGCGGTGATAGCCGGAGATCCACCAGACAAACAAGCAAAAGCCATCGCCACAGTGTTAGAACAAGCCGAGTTACTTTATCAATCTTAGGGTATAATTGGCTCAAAAATGCGAACAATAGCCGAAATTAACGACAAAATCAGCCGCCAACGTGCAGTAGTATTGACTGTAGAAGAACTAAAAGCACGAGTTGCTGAAGTTGGTATTACTCAAGTAGCCAAAGAAGTTGATGTCATTACCACGGGTACATTTGAGCCGATGGAGTCCAGTGGTGCAATTATTAACCTGGGACAAACTGACCCCCCGATTAAAATTCGCCGCTGTTGGATAGATGGCGTACCAGCCTACGCAGGGTTTGGGGCGGTAGATTTATACTTGGGTGCAAGTTGTCCCGTAGATACCATGGATGGGGAAGAAGTCCGAGAACATGGCGGTGGCCATGTGATAGAAAATTTGATCGCTGGGAACCCCGTACAGATCAGAGCTTTGGGACAAGTAACAGATTGTTACCCCAGGGCGAGCTTTGAAACTACCATTACCCGTGACACCATCAATCAGTTCTATTTATTCAATCCGCGCAATCTTTACCAAAACTTTATTGTCGGCGTTAATGGGGGCGATCGCCCACTATTTACTTATCTAGGTCCTTTACAACCGAGTTTAGGAAATGCGGTTTACTCTAACCCCGGTGCAATTTCCCCCTTACTCAACGACCCAGATTTACAACTAGTTGGCATTGGTACCAGGATATTCTTAGGTGGTGGTATTGGCTATGTTGCATGGGAAGGAACTCAACACTTCCCCTTACAAAAACGCTTACCCAATCATACACCCATTGGACCGGCTGCCACTGTAGCCTTAATCGGCGATGCTAAACAAATGAATCCCCAGTGGGTGCGGGGTTGTTACTTTAAAAGCTATGGTCCCTCATTAATGTTGGGTGTAGGTGTCCCCCTCCCGGTATTAAATGAAGAGGTAGTTAAATATTGTGCCGTCCAGGATAAAGACTTAGTAGCGCCCATCGTAGATTTTTCCATTCCTCGGCGAGTTCGTCCTACCTTTGGACTGGTGAGTTACGCCCAACTCAAGTCAGGGCGGATCACCATTGATGGTAAAAATGTCAGGGTTGCTCCCCTAGCTAGTATATTATTTTCTAGGGCGATCGCCACGGAATTAAAAGCGTGGATTGGTGCGGGTACTTTTACCCTCACAGAACCAGTGGCTCAAATTCCCATGGACAGATCATTTTTACCCCAAGATCGCTGGACAGATTTTTAGCATGGGGAATGGGGAAGTGTTCATCTTCCCCCCTTTCCCCGTCTTTACGACTCGTGATACTTATGAGCAAGAGTTTTTAACCAGGGGATATCAGCGAATTGCCAAATTTACTTGACATGAAAATCCTAGAATATCACTCCTGAACTGGTTTCGCCCGTTTAATGGGCTTAGGAGCAGGCGCTTTCGGTATCGGTTTAGATACCGCCAATGGTTCGCCGGCTGTTTTCTTGATTGGTTTTGGGGTTTCCCCATTACGTCTGCGGGGAAATGGCTTTCTCGCACCACCACCAGCACGGGGACTACCTTTAAAGGGCGGTTTGCGTTTTTTGGGTAGATCCGCGATCGCCTTAGCTTTTTCTACTACCAATACGTCACCTTCCCGCTTGGCTTGAAAGTCCCAGAACTTGCTCACAGCTTTGGTGGTCAACACACCCCGCAGTTTCAACTTAAAATATTTGGGTTTATCACCAGTTTTCCGGGGAGCTTGCTTAATTTTGACCACTAAACTTTTAGCGTCAAAAGACTGGTAAACTACCTCACCACGCACGGAAAAAGTACCATCAGCCATTTCGGAGGAAGATAGCACTTCACTTGTAGATTCTTCTTGGTTTTTGGGTAGCTCATCATCGGTTTTGTGTAAATCTTGGATGAAGGAATCTTGCTTGTCCTGTTCTGTGGGCTGTTTAGCCAAATTTTCTGGATCCCAAACCCCCACAATTTGCAGGTGTAAGGTGTCGTTTTCTTGGCGGGTGCGTGGGTAAACTACCCACAAATGATCTTTCTCTAAATCTAGGTGATTTTTGACTAAGCTCATAATCCGTCCCAGGAGAACAGCGTTGAGTTGCACGCCATCTGTGGTTATCAGGGTACCTTGAGTAAATTGTTCGCTGCTAGCAAGGTAACGACCCCGGACTAACCCGATGGCTCGGTATTGCATTGTTTCACTGGGTGGTGGGATTGGTTGCACCCGATGAAGCTCAGTTTCATTTGAGCTGGTGTCACTAGGTTGAAAATGGGAATTTTCCAGGTCAGAGGCCTGGACTGCTACTGTATGACCATTAGCAGCTTGATGGTTGGTAGAAAAGTTAGAAGATTCAGGTGAGGGCATCAGGTGGGAATTCATAAAAACTCCTTGCGGCGGAGACACATCCCAATTATGGGATTTAACGAAGGCAACTAAAAACAGGGTTTGTGCGGTTAATGAAAATATATTAGCTGTTCACAAACCTACACCAGGGCGAGCCATACAATGAGAAGGAAGCTACATTAATGTATTAACACAAATATAACTGGGAGCCTTTACACTGGTTTGGGAAGCATATCATAAGTAAATTTCTGACGGATCCTCCTAAAGTCATCACTTTTTTTAGCAATGTGAATAGTTAATTGTTATAAAATTCACAGGCCATTGGCGGTATTCCGCAAGCTTTTGGAAATTTTTCGCCTTGTGATTTATGTAAATGATCATGTCGTTTGAATCTTGGAGTAAAACTAAACTGTGTCTCAACCGCGCAATACTTGGAAAATTAAGATTGTTTTAGCCTTGGGAACTATTTCCTTTCTAGGTGCTTCCCTAATTCCGATTATTGGATCCTTGAAAAATCCCCCGCCCTCAACTGAAAATACCCCTGTCAGCACAGCCTCATCTGAGCAATTATCACAGTTGCAAGACCAAGCAAAAAGTTATGAGTTGGTTTTACAACGGGAGCCAGAAAATCAAACTGCGCTCAATGGTTTATTGCAGGTGAGGCTACAACTTCTGGCTTTAAATCAAGGTGATATTAAAGCAGTCATTGAACCTCTAGAAAAACTCACTCAACTTAATCCAGAACGGTCTCAATATGGGGTGCTATTAGCCGAAGCCAAGCAGCAAATAGGCGACCAGGAAGGATCAGCCCAAGCTTACCGCTCAGTTTTAACCACTAACCCCGGTGAGTTGAACGCTTTACGGGGTTTGGTGGCTCTGTTGCTCAAACAGCAACGTCCTGATGAGGCTGTGAGTTTGCTCGAAGACACTCTTTCTGGAAAGACAACCCAAACGGGAAGTTTGGATAGGGGAGCTGTACAGGTTCTATTAGGTACTGTTCACGTTTCCCAGAAACGCTATGGGGAAGCTACCTCTATCTATGAGCAAGCAATTAAGAATGATCCTCAAGATTTTCGTCCCGTTTTAGCAAAAGCATTGCTCCTCAGAGAACAGGGTAAACCAGATGAAGCTCAACCTTTATTTGATAACGCCCTGGCTTTAGCACCTGCTCAGTACAAAGATCAAGTTAATAGGGCTATCGCTCCCCCCACTTCTGCGCCTACTCCATCGCCCACAAAACCAGGAGAGTAACTACATTATTTACAGTGATAAATTACACTCTGATAGCAGCCAGGATGCCAAAAATCAGAAATAGACATCCGCCAGTAAAAGTGAGTTGACGTTCCGAAATACGTCCGGCAATCAGTTTACCTCCAATCACGGCGATCGCAGTGCAAATTATATGCCCTAACACTGCACCCGCAGCTACTCCCACAGGGTTATATCTGGCTGCTAGGGCAATTGTGGCTATTTGCGTGCGATCGCCCCATTCTGCTATAAATGTCAGGGTGAAGGCTTCTATGAAAATTGCTAAGGGGCTTTTTGACTTTCTTTGTAAATCTGCCTTATATACTGCCTCTTTGGCCTCATTGATTACTTCTATCTCCGAGCCTGACTCAGGCATTTTACTAGCTTCATAGAGCAGTTTGATCCCGAATCCTAGAAATAATAGTATTTCCGCATACTTGAGGTAAATTTCTGGTAAGAAAGATACAAACCTCCCGAATATGACAGACAAAATTGTCATGGCGGCTAGTGCGCCGGCTACACCGATTAATACCAGCTTACGCGAGTATTTCATCGCTAAAATTACGCCTATAAAAAATGTTTTATCCCCTAACTCGGAAACTGTAATTAGTAACAAACCTGCTGTAAATGCTGTTAACACTCTCTTTAACTCCTGAAGGATTTTTTACCTGTGTGGAGCTTCAATGAGAGTGGCAAAACTTCACTGAGAGCTACACACAATTTTTTGTGTAAACTCAGTGAAGGTCTCGCTGCCAAATCAAATATTTATCATATTATCATTTGTCATCTGAACCAGGTTCATCACCAGTATGTTGACTCAGATGTTTAAAATAAAGTGACTTTATTTTAAAGCTACTCCCCTTCTCTATAGACTTAATTATACACCTATTCGCGATGGGAGTCAAGCAATATTTATTCTTGCTTAACTCCACTGGATGTTTTTAGAAGCTGTGCCTACTATTGAGCACTGCTAACTGGTTCTGGCATAGCTGAAGAGTGATGTTCTGCTATGAGCCATTGATTGCCGACTTTATTATAAACAAAGGTGTATCTGGCTGGAACTTCCTGAGTCTGACCATTACTGGTAAGTTTAAATGTATATGTTCCTGAATCAATAGCTACACCACAATACAGGCGAATACTGCTGTAATTAATACGCCCTACGGGCTGCTTTTGTAAGAAAGTTACAAAATAGTCCTGAATTTCTTCATGATTTCGTCGCACTTTGTTAGAAACTGTAGGCAACAAAATAGCATTTCTCGCATAGTTGAGAGTGACTTTATTTGGGTCACCTGTCTGTAAAGACCCGTTCCATCGGTCAAACAGTTCGGCAATTTCTGGTCTAGTTACCTCGGGACATTGAGTTTGGGCTTGGAGAGGAGTGATTTGTAAAACCGTTATACTAGCAAGTGCAGCACCAACAATTGATGCTAGTGCATAGGGAAGAAATTTTGTTGCCATAAATAAATTTTGTTTGGATCTTGACGGGACTGTAAACTGTGAATACTCCCTCTTGTGAGCGGTTTAAGAGTGAATATGATAGCGGTGTATGCTTCCCATTAGTTTGAGGTTATCCGGGTGAATATTCCCATATCAACGGGAATTATAGAAGAATAAACTATTAATATTAAAATAAATATTGATTTCTTAATATTACTACAATTTAGTATTCACACTCCCCGGTTTTCTGAACCGGGGGAGCTTAACCTCAAAAGGTCTTTTACCAGGTTTTGTCAAACTAGTAATGAGGTTTCGAGTGCGAAAACTTCCTAATATTTGCGCTCCTTTGGTTCAAACATATTAATCACCACTGGGCGATATTGAATATCAATACCCGATGGAGAATAATAAGCCATGGTGTGTTGCAGAAAGTTGACATCATCCCGCTGGGGATAGTCTTCGCGGAAATGTGCACCGCGACTTTCTTGGCGATTTATAGCTGAGGCTAAAATTGTTTTTCCTACTACTATTAAACTTTTTAGTTCTAAGGCTTCTACTAGTTCTGTATTCCAGCAAGTACCCTGATCATCTAAATAAATCTCAGAATATTGCTGTTGCAATTGTGTTATTTTATCCCAACCTGCGCCCATTAATTCGGCGGTGCGAAACACACCACAATGCTCAGTCATGCAATCCTGGAAAGCCTGACGCACTTGGTTAATTCGATATTTTCCTGGTTGTTCTATTAAGGTTTGTATTTCTGCGTGAGCTTGTTGAATGTAACTTTGCTCATCTACATTGGGTAACCGCCGTTTCTGGACATATTCAGCGATCGCCGCCCCGGTACGCTTACCATAAACTACACATTCTAGCAGCGAGTTACTACCCAGACGGTTAGCACCATGGACAGATACACAAGCGGTTTCACCAGCAGCAAAAAATCCTTCTACTAAATGATCACCACTGCTGCGGACTTGACCATCTGTATTCACAGGGATACCACCCATACAATAGTGATTAGTGGGACGAATGGGTATAGGTTGAGTTACAGCATCCACACCTACTAAACGGTGTGCTTCTTCCCAACAGAAGGGGACACGACTCATAATTTTTTCTTTACCCATGTGTCGCAGGTCAAGATAAACAAACGGACCACCCGCACTACCATCAGGATGAATACCACGACCAGCGCGAATTTCATAGGCGATCGCCCGCGAGGTAATATCACGGGGGGCTAGTTCCATGCGACTAGGTGCGTAATTTTTCATAAAGCGATCGCCATCACTATTAATCAAATAAGCCCCTTCTCCCCGCACAGCTTCAGAAATCAGTACCCCGACCGGATACAAACCAGTGGGATGAAATTGCACAAATTCCATATCTTCCAAAGGTAACCCTGCCAAAGCAGTCATAGCCAAACCGTCACCCGTAGAAGCATAATCATTAGAAGTGGTATTATAAACGCGACCATAACCACCAGTCGCAAACATTACCGCCTTAGCTCGTAATACTTCTATATGTCCATCGAGCAAGTGAAACATCACCACACCCTTCACCTCACCTGATTCTAAAATCAGGCGCATCACATACCACTCTTGATAAACTTGCACACCATAACGCCGCAAATTGTTCACCAACTCATGGAGAATCGCGTGACCAGTTTTATCCGCAGCGTAACAAGTGCGATTATGGGAATGTCCGCCAAAAGCCCGTTGAGCAATCCGACCATCAGGTAACCGCGAGAATAAAACACCCATGTGTTCCAAGTCAATCACCACATCTGGCGCTTCTTGGGCGAGAATTGCTACCGCGTCCTGGTCTGCTAAATAGTCAGACCCCTTGACAGTATCAAAAGCGTGTGCTTCCCAACTATCTCCTGAATCAACATTTTTGAGTGAGGCCGCCATTCCCCCTTGAGCTGCTACCGAGTGGGAACGTATCGGGTGAGTTTTAGCCACCAGAGCCACATTTAAACTAGGGTCAGTACGGGCAATTTCCACCGCAGCACGACATCCGGCTAATCCACCACCGACTATAATCACATCATGTTCGAGCATAATTAACCCTTTGTGCAATCACTTGTTGTTCTATGTTAGTAGAGCAATTCATCTACCCCATTTCACTCAGCAAAAGTGGTGTGAGCATTCCATCCATGGCTAAAGGCAAAAAATAATAATACTGGTATGTTATCTATGTCATCTATCTCAAGATAGATATTAGGGTAAGCATTGATAAATCAAAACATTGGGGTTCAGAATACAGTCATATTGTGATATATAATTTAACAGTTATATTGATATAATTATGTAAATTTACTTTCAACGAATCAACTTCAAGTTCCCATACCTGTTGATGCTTTTAACCCCAAGTAGGTAAAAGCAAACATTAAATAATCCTATGGTGCAAAAAAACAATCAATCATCTGCACGCTTTCGTTCCGCCACAGAGTTTCCCAAAACCATTGAGGGACTTAACAACAATGAAGTTGATATCTTGTATCAAGAAATGCGAGCTTGTCTAGTTTTCACAAATCGTAGTCGTTCCCAGTTGCTCCGCAGAAATAAAGAACATAAACAACGGATGCAAGTTCTAATTAACCAACTGAAACAGGAAAAAACAGAAGTTGCCGAAGTTTACCGCCAGACTGTGGTACAAATGGAAAATGAAATCGGCTCCATGAGTCGATATTTAGACCAACTTTCTACAGCCTTTGATTCTGTCTCAGATATTGAGAATCCAGA
Organism: Anabaenopsis tanganyikae CS-531; assembly: GCF_029891675.1. NCBI lineage: Bacteria > Bacillati > Cyanobacteriota > Cyanophyceae > Nostocales > Nodulariaceae > Anabaenopsis > Anabaenopsis tanganyikae. Next base: position 2,087 of record NZ_JANQDF010000026.1, on the reverse strand, counting down.
ACAAGCACACTGGAGTTATTTATCTTTTCCCAGCAGGTTCTTCAAATTGGTGCAAGCAATTAAATCAATTGTACTATGGTGGCGGGAAGAAAAGACCCAGGAAACAGTAAAATTACCATCTGTCAATGTATCCTCCTCTCCTATTATCACTGAGGAACCGGACGACAAACCACAAATGTCTCAAGACCCCCGTTCAATCGGAAAATCTCTTTTAGATAATGAGTCATAAAAATCATGGGTAAAAAACGCCTCAATCAACTGTTAGAGGTTCTCAAGGACAATTACCAGCGAGACTTGCACAATTCCGCCGCCATTTACACAGTTGCGCAAGTGGCCATAAATGAACTAAACCAGGAAGTTTACCAGAGCAATGAACCCGCCATAGCTGCTTTACCTTTTGCACCCAATTTACTAGATAAAGATCAACTTCTACAACAGTATGGCTCCTATAATGGGTGTCGCCAAGCAGCTAAAGAACGGGGAATTAAATTTTCTCGAACTCCTAGCTGGGAACAGCTAGCAGCAGCTTTGAGTTATGCAGAAATTTTACAAAAAATCATCACAAATTATGTCACTACATACCCTTACCCACAGCTACAAGGAACTAAGTTTGAGTTAGTTTTCCCCGTTGGTGATGAATATTAAACTAAGCCGGTCGGTCACCCAACCGACTCGTCTTCAAAACCGTACGTGAGACTTTCACCTCATACGGCTCCTCGGTAATATGGTTCTTGTCATGAATACCTACAAGACTTCCATCACTGGCTGTCTTCTTGTCGTGGCAATGTCTGTGCAATAGTTGTAGATTTTTGGATTCATCTCTTCCACCTTTAGAAAGGGGTAAGATGTGGTCTACTTCCATTACATCACTGTCCCTAAAGTAATGCCCACATTCTGGACATTTACCCTTTTGCCTCTTAAGTAGAGTCGATACTCTTTTATTGGCTTCGGGATGGTTTGTCATTCTTGAACTCCAATATACCCAATCACCGTCAAATGGCGAGGCGTTGCCTTTAACCTTGATATGACGTGCAATAGGGGTTTCTGGGTGTCTATGCAGTTTTATGAATTTGTCATCCATCTTTACTGCAAATTCCCAGTTGTTACCTCCGATTGTATGCCAGTATTTATTGGTTATCCATTTATCGGTTTTGTTGGGGTGTCGGCGTTTTGCCCATCTGTAAAGTCGTTGAAAAACCTGATTAGAAATATTACTGAAGATTTTTTTACTTACTACCGATGAGTAGTAATTACACCATCCCCTAATTATAGGATTAAGTTTACCTATCAATCCCAATTGTGTTGTTGGTAGGTTTCTTTTGATGGTGCTAGAAACCTTTTCGTGATGTCTCTTAACAGATTTCTTAGATGGGGTGATGATGGTTTTAAATCCTAGTATTTCCTTCTGCGTATTCAATCCTGAGTTGTATTTACCAACTGAACATTGCCTCACATTGAAGCCAAGGAAATCAAATCCAGGTTTTTCTGATTGATGTTCATACAAGGTATGAGCCAATCTGGTCTTACTAGGTTTTAGTTCCAATCCCATTTCATTTAGCCATTTGACTAAGATTTCCCTGCATTGTTCAATAACTGTGATATTTTCATGCAGAATGACAAAATCATCTGCATATCTTATGATTGATATTGCAGCCGCCTTATTTGTTTTAGAACCTTTACCTGGTAATTTTGAAGCATATTCTTTAAGAATTTCTTCCATACCGTGTAATGCTACATTTGCCAAGATAGGGGATATGACACCACCTTGTGGTGTACCTTCTTCTGTAGGGAATAGGACTTTGCTATCAACCACACCTGCTTTCAACCACACTTTGATTTGACGGCGTAGTTTAGGGTAGGTGTTCAGTTTCTTTAACAATGCTTGATGGTTAATCTTGTCAAAGCATTTTGCAATGTCAGCATCTAATACAAATTTGGGTTTGTACCTGATAGCATTGAGTATTGCTTGTATGGCATCATGACATGAGCGCCCTGGTCTAAATCCGTATGAATTAGGTTCAAACTTGGCTTCCCATTCTGGCTCTAAAGCTAGTTTGACAAGCGCTTGTAATGCCCTATCATACATT
>NZ_JANQDF010000025.1:0-10413 GCF_029891675.1 Anabaenopsis tanganyikae CS-531 | reverse complement strand
CAGTATGATTACGGTTGGAACTCAAAAGGACAGCGCTTCCATGCACTTAAATCAGGTCGTCGTGAAGGTCGGGTGAACATAATTGCCGCGCTGTGTAACCATCAGCTGATAGCTCCTTTCACTGTTGAGGGTGCGTGTAATCGAATAGTATTTGAGACTTGGCTTGAAACTTGTTTGCTTCCCACACTCAAACGGGACTGGTTGTGGTGATGGATAATGCCACATTTCATAAAGGTGGGCGCATTCAAGAACTGATTGAGGATGCAGGGTGTGACGTGTTCTACCACCTTATTCTCCAGACCTGAATCAGATTGAAAAATGTTGGTCTTGGTTAAAAAGTCGAATCCGCACGAGATGCCCTTTTTGCGTCCTAACCTCCTTGGCGGTTGCTATATTTTCCCAGTGATGCAAGATATAGCGGTTCCCAGTCTAATGAGGTACACTGATTAAGATAAGGCTGTCCATCTACTTAATGGTAAAAATGAAAGCATATTCTCTCGACTTTCGCCAAAAAATATTTGATACATACTTGGAAAGTGGAATATCACAACGTCAATTAGCAAAAAGATTCTGTGTAAGTTTAAGTTTTGTGGAGAAATTACTAAAGCAATATAGAGAAACACAAAGTATTGCTCCTAAACGGAGGACAAAACAAACTCCTACAAAGCTAAATTCTCAACAACTTAATATTCTCCAAGAAATAGTTGAAGCCAAGAATGATGCCACCTTGGGAGAAATTCGCTTAATTCTTCAAGAAAGAACAGGAATAACAATTGGTATATCTACAGTAGACCGGATGTTACAGAAGATGGAAATTAGCCTAAAAAAAAACATTGCACGCCTCCGAAAAAGAGACCCAAAGAGTTCAATCATTAAGAGTAGAATTCTGGCATCAGCTTCAGGGCATACCTGCTGAAAACCTTATATTTCTTGATGAATCGGGAGCTAATCTGTCTTTAATATAGAATTTCCCATGCTCGTGAGGTACAATTTTTTTTAGTTTGAGGGAATAGGGAACAGGGAATTGGTGTGTACTCCATGAACCTGAAAAAGGCTATAGAGGATATTTATAATTGGTTTACCCATTGTTGTTACTGTACCTCACTAGACTGACAAAGGCTATAAGATAAAAACAGATTTTTATTCAGAAGATCATGCAAGCATACAAACTCAAAGTAAAAATTGATTCATCTAATTGAGGAATTAACCAACTCTCCTTGACTGACTTAAACAACTAAGGGGTTTGAGATTGAAAATCAATCTTTGCTTTGTATTGCTTGATCTGTTCGTGAATCGCGTGTTGGTCGTCACCAGTGAGCAAAACAATCATCCTCTCACCCGCCATGATTGCCGTAATTGGCTGCTAACAGTATAAGTTCAATAGGTTATGATGCACTTACTCAGAAAAATTAACAACTTCCAGGGGAATAATGGTACAAACTAGTTAAATATTTGCGTAAATATTTGTAAACTATTAACAGCCCAGCAGCCACACGTCACATCTTGTTAAGGACTGATCATGAAACAACTTGTAATCGCGGAGCGCGTAGGCCTAATTGGCCACATCGTGTCAATGGTCTTTGGATTGGTAGGCATACTAATAGTAGTGCCGAATGCCGAAGTAATTTTCCATTTCTCTGAAATTGGACAAACTGCCATGCAGTGGAGTATGGCGGGAGGTGGTGTGGTCTATATGATCTTGGGAACCGCAGCTGTATTTTTGTATGGTTTGCGCACCTTGGGGTTAGGGAGAATTTTGGCATTTATGCTGCCAGCAATATTGATTTCCCTGACCAGTGAACTACTGGGAACCAGTACAGGATTTCCTTTCGGTCACTATAGCTATTTGAGCGGCTTGGGCTATAAAATTTCTGGTTTAGTGCCCTTCACAATTCCCCTATCATGGTTTTATTTGGGATGCGTTTCATACCTACTAGCCCGTGCTGGGTTAGAAGTGGACACAAAACCGGGCTGGTGGCGACATATTGTTGCTATTGCTTTAGGTTCCTTGCTGTTGACTTCCTGGGATTTTGTGCTTGATCCTGCCATGAGCCAAACTTCTCTACCCTTCTGGTATTGGCATCAACCGGGGGCTTTCTTTGGAATGCCTTATCAAAACTTTGCGGGTTGGTGGGGTACTGGTGCGGTGTTTATGACCGTCTCCGCCTTACTATGGAAAAACAACCCCATCAAATTTGAGCGATCGCAGCTGAATTTACCCTTAGTAGTATATTTAGCCAACTTTGGCTTTGCTACAGTCATGAGTTTAGCGGCGGGATTCTCCATCCCGGTAGTATTGGGCTGTTTCCTAGGAGTAGCCCCTGCGCTAGCACTGTGGTTAAAAGGGTCAGCAGTATCTAACCAAACTGATACCCAATCAACCACCAACCAAATTTCAGTGGCAAACATCGAAGTTGCCTTGAAATAAAATTAGGGGACAGGAAGACTACCGAAGACAAGGAAAAACTCATGTCTCCTGCCCAATTTTTTGTGTAATCACCATTTTCATTGCTAGATATTTTTATTGTGGAAAACGCTTTAACAGTAGAAAGCGTCATAACTTTTCTATTGCTACTTATTCAAATACCAGCAACGGCGATTTTACTTTCCCGTCTGTTGAAGGGGCCAAGAAGGTATCCCCCCATATCACCCCAACAGCCAACACCGGAACTTCTCGGTAGTGTGAGCGTTGTAGTTCCCACCCTTAACGAAGCCCTGCGTATTAGTCCGCTGTTATCTGGCTTAAGCCGCCAAAGTTACGAAGTGCGGGAAATTATTGTTGTAGACAGTAATTCCCAAGATGGAACCCCGGACTTAGTGAAAACTGCACAGCAGCAAGATCCGCGCTTTCGGTTAATCACAGATGACCCCTTACCGCCTAATTGGGTAGGTCGTCCCTGGGCTTTACATAACGGATTTTTGTATAGTTCCGAAGCAAGTAAGTGGTTTCTGGGGATGGATGCTGACACCCAACCACATCCGGGACTAGTTGCTAGTTTGGTGAAAACCGCAGAGGCCCAGGGATATGATTTAATTTCCCTCTCACCCCAGTTCATTCTCAAGTATCCCGGTGAATGCTGGCTGCAACCGGCATTATTAATGACTTTGCTTTATCGCTTCGACCCGGCGGGAATTACCACGACCCAGCCGGAAAGGGTGATGGCTAATGGTCAATGCTTTTTGTGTCGCCGTTCTGTTTTGGCTGCCGTCAGTGGTTATACTAGTGCTAGTAGTTCTTTTTGTGATGATGTCACCTTGGCGCGACATATTGCACAGCAAGGGTTTAAAGTAGGTTTTCTGGATGGCTCCCAGGTGCTGAAAGTGCGGATGTATGAGGGAGCAAGGGAAACTTGGAAGGAATGGGGTCGCAGTCTGGATTTAAAAGACGCATCTTTACCTGGTCAAGTGTGGGGCGATTTATGGTTACTCTGTGCAGTGCAAGGTTTACCTGTATTCCTTGTCCCTACTTGCTTGTTAGTTTCCTCCCCACCCCTATTATTGGGGTTAAATGTATTTCTGTTGGTTATTCGTTTTGCTCTGGTTTTTGCGATCGCACCTTCTTACGATCGCAAAACTGCTCAAGGTGGTTGGTTATTTTGGCTTTCTCCCTTAGCTGACCCCCTAGCTGTATTCCGAATCTTCCTTTCAGCATTGCGCACCCCCAGGGAATGGCGAGGGAGGAAGTATAACTGATTGCTTAGTTATATTTCATTTTCCGTTTCTAGGCGATCGCCTCGTTCTAGCTCCCAGAGAATTTGATTTCCTTCTCGTCTTACCCGTGACACAATCCAGTTGCGCCAGCGCCACTCGTCTCCCCGACTAGTGACGGCGCTGGCGTGGACATCCATCAAGTCTGCTAGTTCCGAACTGGTAATTAAATAGCCTTTTTCGGCAATTTCGTCAGCTATACGCAGAGTCTCCACCAAGTTTCTCAGTTGTTTGACCCTTGTTGTCGATAGTTGTTCTTCATTTGTGGCCGCATCTGTTACAGTGGATGGTTCCATGGCATTCATATCTGACATAAAAGTACTGTGTTCTTGTGTACTTTTGTGAACTATTGTAGATTTAGATTCATAACAGGCTACCTTTTCCCTGTCGCCTTCACCTAAAGAATGTAAAGATTTATAGGAATCAGTAGGAGATAGTTCTTGTAGAGATGGGATTTGACCGCTAGCAAATGAGCGAGCAATCACATCACAGCGCTCGTTACCTATGTTACCAGAATGCCCGCGCACGTGCTGCCAATTTATTTGTGGAGTATTCAGTTGATCGAGAATTTCTAATAGGTCTTGGTTCTGGACGGGTTTACCATCAGCCTTTTTCCAGCCTTTTTTTTTCCATCCTGGTAACCACTTGGTGACACACTTAATCAGATATTCACTATCGGTATACAGGGTAATGGGTTCACTTTGTCGATATTCATGGAAGAATTTTAAAGCTGAGATCGCCGCTGTCATCTCCATCTTATTATTAGTCGTATAATTGACAGCATCACCCATTTCATGAACTGCGCCATCGGTAAAATAAGCTACTACACCCCAACCCCCAGGACCAGGGTTACCAGTGCAAGCGCCATCGGTGTATATAGTTTGAATTTTGCGTTGGTTGGACATAGTGCGGATTTGATAAAATATACAACCTTACTCCCAACCCATCTCCTGAGCAAGGAGAAGGGAGAATTTGATACAGGTCAGAAGCGAGGTGAGGTGAGAAACCTTTTGTTGTATGTTACTTAATTTCCAGTCCCAGTACCTGAGATGAGGACAATTCCCCAAGTGATCTAAGATTGTTGGGTATTCTCTATTTGATTTTCTTCTTGCCAGCAGAACGATGATTGAAGTCGAACATCTGTGTAAAACTTACGGTTCTACCCCAGCTATTGATGATGTTACCTTTAGGGTTGAACCAGGGGAAATTTTAGGATTTTTGGGACCCAATGGTGCGGGTAAAACTACAACCATGCGGATTTTAGCGGGTTATTTACCAGCTACCAAGGGTAAAGCCGCAATTGCTGGCTTTGATGTTCATGAAAATTCCCTCGCAGTTCGTCAACGCATTGGTTATTTACCGGAAACACCGCCGTTATATCCAGAAATGACCGTGGAGGGATTCTTAGATTTTGTCGCACAAATTAAAGGTGTTCCTGCGGGCGATCGCCCCCAGAAGGTGACAGCAGCGATTAAACGCTGTAACTTAGAAGATAAGCGCCAAGTAATTATCCGCAAACTATCTAAAGGATACCGCCAAAGAGTCGGCATTGCTCAAGCGATCGTCCACGACCCACCAGTAATTATTTTAGATGAACCCACTGTGGGACTTGACCCCCGACAAATTATTGAAGTCCGCAATTTAATTAAAAGTCTCGCTGGTACTCACACCATTATTCTGTCTACCCACATTTTGCCGGAGGTGAGTATGACTTGTAGCCGTGTCGCTATTATCAACGGGGGTAAAATTGTGGCCACGAATACACCAGAAAACCTGATGACCCAGTTATCAGGTGGGTCAGCATATGAAATAGAAATTGAGGGAGATGGTGATTTAGCAACACAAACTTTGCAAAATATCCCCGGTGTAAGTCTGGTAGAATCTGTTTCTAGTAATCATCCATGTGATGACAACCGCGCTCACTTGCGGGTAATTTCCCAACCTGGAATGGAAGCGGGAAAAGATATTGCTGCAACATTGGTCACTGCGGGTTGGGGATTACATGAAATGCGACGTGTTAGCGCTACCCTAGAAGATGTATTTTTGCAATTGACTACAGCAGAAAAAAATCTAGATTCAGATTCACCAAACTAAGGAGCTTTAATGGGTATAGTGCTGAGTAATATTATTGCTATTTATCGCCGAGAGTTACAGAGTTATTTTATCTCTCCCTTTGCCTATGCGATCGCCAGTGTATTTTGGTTGATAGCGGGGTTATTCTTTGTAACAATTTTAGTAGGGCCTGATGGGATTTTACCAACAGTTGCCCAAATCGACCTCCAAGGACAACAGCTAAATATACCAATCCCACCTATAGATGTCCCCTATGAGTTTATCCGTGCATTCCTGGATAGATTGGGGTGGTTACTGTTATTTATCTTACCAATACTGTCTATGGGATTGTATGGGTCAGAACGCAAGCTGGGTACTTTGGAACTGTTAGCCACCTCACCAGTGACTAACTGGGCGGTAGCAGTGGGTAAATTATTAGGTGTACTCACATTTTTTACTACTCTGATTGTACCCTTATTCATCTTGCAGGCGATCGCCATCAGTGCATCTAACCCACCTATGTCGCCCACAATTACCTTACTAGGGAATTTGGGCTTAATTTTACTAGCTGCGGCAATATTATCATTAGGAATGTTTATTTCCTCCCTGACCGACAGCACTATTTTATCTGCTGTCCTCACCTTCGCGGTAATTTTATTATTATTGTTTGTTGATGTGATTGCTAAGGGGATGGGTGGAACTATGGGAGAAATAATAGGTCATTTCTCATTATTAAAACATTACAATACTCTGATTCAAGGTATTTTCGATAGCAGCGCCGTGATTTTATTCAGTAGTTATATATTCTTGGGTATTTTTCTCACGGCCCAGTCAATTGATGCACTGCGTTTTGGGCGGCGGTAATTAGGGAACCAATGACTAATCAGTAATTACAAATGAAAATTATCAAAAAAAACCAACCGGTAAAATACTTATTTTTTTTAGGATTATTTTTACTTGCTGTCGGGTTAACATCTGGAATAGTGGCGGAAACCTGGGGAATCATCCCCCTGATATTCCTGATTGCAGGAACTATTACCCTTAGTTTGTGGATAGTATTGCAAAGTCAGCAATATCAATGGTGGAATAGTCGTTCCACCCAAGCAGGTGCTAATGCTGTGATTGTCATTGTAGCTGTATTCGCAATTGTGGGGTTACTTAACTTTTTGGGCACTCGTTATTACCTGCGTCAAGACTTAACAGAAACCCAATTATTTAGCCTAGCACCTCAATCTCAAGAATTAGTCAGGAGGTTAGAAAAACCAGTTAAAGTATGGGTATTTGATGTTAACAGAAATCCCCTAGACAAGGAACTACTAGAAAACTATGGGCGAGAAAGTTCCAAGTTTGAATTTGAGTATGTAGACCCCCAAGCTAGACCAACTCTAGCAAACAAATTTGGTGTTCAAGATTATGGGGAAGTGTACCTAGAATCGGGAGATAACCGCCAATTAGTCCAAAAACTAAATATCAATGAACGGTTGTCAGAAATTAGATTAACAAATCGTCTGCAACAAGTTAACAGTACAAGCACAACTCCAGTTTACTTTGTGCAAGGTCATGGCGAACATTCCTTAACATCAGGTCAAGGGGGAATTTCACAAGCCATTCAGGGATTAAGCAATATAAATTATAGTGGTTCACCACTGAATTTAGGAGAAAAATCTCAAGTTCCAAAAGATGTATCTGTTGTAGTCGTAGCTGGTGCTAAACGAGAATTATTTGATAGCGAGGTCAAGGCCTTACAAGATTATCTGAATGGTGGTGGAAATGTCCTATTAATGATTGACCCCAATACTAAGACTAATCTTGAGGGTTTACTTAAAGAATGGGGTGTTATTTTAGACAATCGTTTAGCTGTGGATGTTTCTGGATCTGCTGTAGGACTAGGCCCAGCTGTTCCGATTGTCACTGATTATGGACAACATCCTATTACGCAAGAGTTTGGTAATGGTATTTCCTTTTATCGATTAGCAAGACCTTTAGAAATTAACCCTGTAGCTGGAATTAAATCAACTATTTTACTACAAACTAAACCCTATCCTGACAGTTGGGCTGAAAGCGACCAGGAAAGCGAAAAATTAGAGTTTAACCCCGAAACAGATATCCCCGGACCTCTGACTTTAGGTGTGGCTTTGACTAAAACAATACCAACCACACCCACTGAAGGGGAAGAAAAACCCCCAGCACCGAGGATGGAATCCCGGTTAGTAGTGATTGGAGATTCGGAATTTGCTACTGATGGCTTATTTGAACAGCAACTAAATGGGGATGTGTTTCTTAACTCGGTGACTTGGTTAAGTCAACAAGACCAACAACCCCTTTCTATTCGTCCCAAGGAACCCAGAAATCGCCGGATTAACTTGAGCGTTTTCCAAACCACTATGTTAGCACTTTCATCTTTATTACTATTACCATTATTGGGGTTGGTAACGGCGGTTATTATTTGGTGGAAGCGGAGATAATCAAGACATATGAAATTACCACGCACAACTTTAGTTTTAATGTTTCTGGCTCTGGGTTTGGGTGGTTTTGTCTATTTCTATGAAATTAAAGGTACAACGCAGGGAGAAGAATTACAGGCGCAAAAGCAGCAAATTTTTACCTTTACAGAAGATGATATAGAATCTTTGACCATTCAGAAACAAGATGTCACCGTCAGTTTAGAACGCCGCACCCCATCAACAGAACCGCAATGGTTGTTAACATCTCCTTCCATAGAACCAGCTAATGATGCGATCGTTGCTTACTTAACGAATTTATTAGTTAATGGTGAAAGCGATCGCACATTAGAAGTTACACCTAATGAATTAGAGGAATTTGGTTTTAGTCAACCCTTGGCCAGGATTAATATTAAGTTGAAAAACCAGAAGACACACCAACTAATTTTAGGTAACTCTGACTTTAACAGTCGGTTTTTATATGCTCAAACTGAGGAGAATCAAGAAGAAAATGGTAAGATAAATGTCATACTTGTATCCACAGATTTTCAAAATGCTGTAAATCGGGAAGTTTCAGAATGGCAAGAACCAAAATATAATAGTGAGGCTCAAACAAACTCAGAAGATGAACTTATTAAAAATTAGGCGATCGCCACATTAAAACATAAAAAGCAGCGACAGAAAAATTAAACATCAACCTAGTACATGACCCAACCCACCGCCACTTTACTTATTTCCTGTCCTGACCAGAGAGGACTAGTTGCCAAATTTGCCAACTTTATCTATGCTAATGGTGGTAATATTATCCATGCAGACCAACATACGGACTTTTCGGCTGGATTATTTCTGACCCGGATAGAATGGCAGTTAGAGGGATTTAATTTACCACGAGAGCTGATTGGCCCTGCATTTAATGCGATCGCTCAACCTTTAAATGCTAAATGGCAATTACATTTTTCTGATACTATACCACGTATTGCTATATGGGTGAGTCGGCAAGACCATTGTTTATTTGATTTAATTTGGCGACAAAGAGCTAAGGAGTTCGCTGCTGAGGTTCCCTTAATTATTAGTAACCATGGTCAACTTAAGGAAGTAGCAGAGCAATTTGGTATTGATTTTTATCACATTCCTATTACTAAAGATAATAAGGCGGAACAGGAAGCCCAACAGCTAGAACTACTACAGAAATATAAGATTGATTTGGTAGTTTTAGCTAAATATATGCAGATTGTTAGTGCTGATTTTGTGGCTGGGTTTCCCCAAATTATCAATATTCATCATTCATTTTTACCGGCTTTTGTGGGTGCAAATCCCTATCACCGAGCTTTTGAACGTGGGGTAAAAATTATTGGTGCTACTGCTCACTATGCTACACCTGATTTAGATGCGGGTCCGATTATTGAGCAGGATGTGGTGCGAGTTAGTCACCGGGATGAGGTTGAGGATTTAATTAGGAAGGGTAAAGATTTAGAAAGGGTGGTTTTAGCTAGAGCGGTACGGTTACATCTGCAAAATCGGGTATTGGTCTATTCTAATAGGACGGTGGTATTTGAGTGATGATTATTGGTTGAGGGTTGAGGGTTGAGGGTTGAGGGTTAAATCAGACTGGGTATTAATTCTCACATTAATAATAAAAGTAAGGGCGATCGCCCCTCAAACCATAGGTATTAATCCTCACATTAATAACCACAACTAACGGCGATCGACTTGATTGGATATTAAGATGATTTATCTTGTCAAATATCTGCCCTAGGATAGATGACAAAATTACCTCAATAGTATAATTGATATTTAAATCTAGCATTTCCCATGCTCGTGAGGTACATTTTTTTTAGTTTGAGGGAACACCGGAACACCGGAATAGGGAATTGGGAATTGGGAATTGGGAATTGGTGTGTACTTCATGAGACTGAAAAAGGCTTTATAAAAAATTAATTACATTATTTAAAATTAAATTAATTATGGTATTTTTTGTACTATGAAGCGTAATTAAGCCAGTTCAAAACCTGAATTTTTACACCCCCGCCATTCCCCATGCTATCTACTACCCATAACACCCTTACCCCCGTGGCTATTGTATTTATTGATTCCACTGTATCCGACTATCAAACCCTCGCTGCGGGTGTTATACCAGGTATAACCACTGTTATCCTCAATCCTGATGAGGATGGTATAACTCAAATTACAAGATTTTTAGCACAGCATCCCC
>NZ_JANQDF010000024.1:0-6044 GCF_029891675.1 Anabaenopsis tanganyikae CS-531 | reverse complement strand
AGCATGGGAGCGGTTATCCCTTAGTAGACTTGCACGCCTTAGCCAGACGCGATATTTCTCTTAAGATTTACAAGAAAGACTACCGCTATCATTGCTTGGTTTTCGCGTTGGCAATAGTCTTAATTCAATACTTGATATCGTCGGATTATATATCAAGTGGGCGATTTTCTTAACTCACTTATGTCAATGCTTGTCAACATAGGTATAGTTTTGTCTATAAAATAGTCAGCTTAGGACTAGCTCTTTTTTGTTGCCTTTATGATTGTAGCATCTATGTCAAGAATATACAAACAATTTCTTCTTGACAACTGCAATAGCTAGACTTTCCTCAGGGGAGGGGTTCAGCCTATGATGGGGAATAGATGCACTTAATGCTATTGTCCACCTCAAGAGAAGATATATGATTGTAGCCCTGCTGTATCTGGCTTTGGCTGGAGCTTACCTGTTAGTAATCCCTATTGCTGTGATGCTGTACCTCAAACAGCGCTGGTATGTAGCCGGATCCATTGAGCGAACCGTGATGTACTTTATGGTGTTTTTCTTTTTGCCAGGGTTATTAGTTTTATCGCCGTTTGTGAATCTGCGACCCCGTCCCCGGCTTGAAGTTTAACAGATTGTTAGGTCATAAATCTCATGCGACGCATTGATGCTATTGGTATTGGCTTGGGTGTTTTTATTGCTGGTGGTTTGGGATACGTAGGATTACAGTTAGTGGGTTTAGAAGCTGCACAAGCTGGGATCTGGAGCCAAGTTTTACTAGTGAGTGGCTTGCTCGGCTGGTTGGCTTCCTATATATTCCGGGCGGTGGGAAATAAAATGACCTACCATGAACAACGGGAACAGTATGAACAGGCCTTCCTCCAAAAACGCCTAGATGAACTTACTCCTGAAGAACTGGCAAAAATTCAGGCAGAAATCTCACAAGAAGAACAAAGTCAAGTGTAAAGTTATCATTGATCAGTTATTTATAAACTGACCACTGACTCATAATTATTCTGGACACATGACCGCGATTTCTGATTGCTTTAACACCTTGGGACGAAATCGAGAGTGCGCTCTGATTCCGTTTATTACTGCTGGAGACCCAGACTTAGCAACGACAGCCGCAGCTTTGCAAGTTCTGGATCGTCACGGAGCCGATATGATTGAACTCGGTATTCCTTACTCCGATCCTCTAGCAGATGGGCCGGTAATTCAAGCGGCTGCTACCCGCGCCTTGGAACGAGGGACAAAGTTAGAACAGGTTTTAGAAATGTTGCAAGCTACTACTCCCGGCTTGCGATCGCCTATTATCCTGTTTAGTTACTACAATCCCATTTTGCACCGGGGGATTGACAAGTTTCTTGGGCAAATTGCGGCCGCAGGGGTTTCAGGATTAGTAGTCCCCGATTTACCTTTAGAGTCAGCAGCAGAATTGCTGCAACCAGCAAGTGAAATGGGTATTGACTTAACTTTGTTGGTGGCTCCTACCAGTTCCCCCGCCAGAATCAAAGCCATTGCTCGCTCTTCCCAAGGATTTATTTATTTGGTCAGTGTCACTGGTGTTACCGGGATGCGAACTCAAATGGAGTCACGAGTATCAGAGTTACTCCAACAAATACGTGAGGTTACAGATAAACCCATCGGGGTGGGATTTGGCATTTCTGAAGCTGCACAAGCCCGTCAAGTCAGAGAATGGGGAGCAGATGCGGCAATTGTGGGTAGTGCATTTGTCAAACGTTTAGCAGAAGGTACACCAGAACAGGGACTAAATGCGATCGCCCAATTTTGTCAGCATCTCAAGGCTGCGATCAAAACAAGCGATAACATCACAAATACTCAAGCGCCAGAAGACAAAGTTGGTTAAAACTAATGGAACCATAACTTTGTGAAAGTGACTTTGTGGACAATTGAGCCAATATAGTTTTGAATATTAACAGCACAAATAAGCTGTAAAAAAACTAGCTAGTCCGGTCGCTTATAGTTGAGTATTATGTAAAGTTGAGTAGGCGAATTATGATGAGTGTGAGAGTGAGTCAGTCACGAGTAACAGAGGAGCAAAAGCGATGAGTGAGAGTATGGCATTTATCGGCGGTGTTGCCGTGGCCGGACTAGCGGCGCTTGTCTTGCTCAGGGGGGCAGATAGTCCCATACAAAGTAATTTCGCTGTTTCTGCTCCCCAGATACCGGCTACTATAGCGCCGCCCCTAATGCCCCAACCCCAGATGTATTCCCCCTATGGGGTGAATCCATATTATCCCCAACCCAATCAACCGCCCTCCCCGGCTAATCCAGAGCAGCGGGTGGAAATGGAACGGCTAAATATGCAGTTGGAACGCTTAAAAAGCGACAACGAACAGCTCAGAGCGCAAAACCAGCAACTCCAGTTCCAATTCCAAAATTGGCAGAACGAGCAGGTACAGTTAGCTCAACAAAATAGCCAAAAACTTACATCAGAAGCATTAAAGCCTCAAACTCCAGCAGCCCTGTGGTCTTCACCCATCATTTGGGCAGTAGGAGGCGCAACTCTCACCATTGGCGGTGGTGTTGTAGTCGCTGGTGTACTGGCTTTATTTTCACCACGCCAGCGTCCCGGTCGTACAGTACAAGTTATACATCCTTACCAGGGTCCCACCCCACCCTTAGCCCCTGTACGTCGCGCGGAATTTTTGCCTTCTTCACGGATGGAGTCCAGAGGATTTGAAGCCCGAGAATATGACCAGATGCACTAAGAGCAATATAGCCAAATCAGAATATTGATTTTAGTTATTGACCAGGCTCCCACTCCCTTACCTTGGTAAAGGAGTGACTTTTTTGCTTTGCTGATGATCTAATTTCGGTGATGTCTCTTTTGTCAGATTTTCCTCTGCCTGTTCAAATAACGATTGTATTTTGTCGCGCCAGTATTGGGTATCTGGCAACTTTTCGGGATTATTTTTATAATCTAAAACTTTGTCCCATTCACCGTCTTCTATAGCTCTATTGATATCATTAAATAGCGCCTCGGCCTTAGCCCAGTCTTTTTGCCACTGATGAATCATAGTTACTGTCTGTTTCATAGCTTGCGTGGCGTAGTCATGGGCAGAAGAAGGCGATAGCTTACCTGGCGTAGCCATACCAGGAATAGACCGACCCAAAGCGGGGGAGCCTTGTAAATCTCCTGATTCAGACTCATGAGGATCATTGGTAGACGGTGACTGATTGAATGTCTGTGCTGGTTGGGGCTGAGGAACTGGTGAAGATGCAATCAAATTACTATCATCTACTGTGTTAATAGCAATACCTTGATCTGCCAGACAAGAAACCCACTCCTGATGATTGGTAATGACATCTACATGAGCCCAACCCAAATGACCAGAATTCAATTTAACTTGTACCCAACCTAGTTTTGTCTGCTTGCCTGTAACCTCAAACTCCTTATGGGTGCTGGTTTTTTGCAAAATATCAGAATTAATGGAGCTAGGTTGAGAACGAATATTGGAATTACCAGCAACCACAGCCGAGCAGTTGTTTCTGATAGTATTATCCGCTAATTTCCGCACATTAGGATATACATTTGTGACTAAAGCCGCCGCCCCACCTGCTAAAAATAAACCAATCAAGAACGGCCAAGGGTCTATTTTGTCAGATTTTTGACTACTTGGTTTGACAGTAACAAAATTCGCCGGCGCTACTGCAATAGTTTTTTCTGGGGATACTGGGGATAAAGATTGAGTGGGTTGATGGTGATGATGGTGAGAAGATTCTGGAGGTGTGGCGGGTGTAAATACTGGATGAATTTTATGACAAGCTTGCAATGCTTCTGTTGCGCTTTGGTAACGGTCTTTGAAGTGATAATGTACCATTTTCGTCAGCACTGCCGCCAACCGGTAGTTGACGGTTGCTAAATGCTGCCATAGCAATTCCCCTGTATTGGGGTTTTCTTCTAATTCCAGGGCAGGTAGTCCTGTAAGGGCTTGAATCGCAATAATCCCTAGTGAATAAATATCACTATTAGGGCGGGGTTTACCTTGCCCTTGTTCCGTAGGCATATAGCCAGGAGTCCCCACGGCAACTGTAGCAGTACTTTTTCCCCCAACACTGGCCATTGGTAATCTTAGCTGCTTGACTGCCCCAAAATCTACTAAAACTAATTTCTGGTCACAGGCGCGGCGGATAATGTTGTCTGGTTTAATATCACGGTGAATTACGCCTTTTTGGTGAACAAATTGGAGGATTTCCAGGACTCCTAGCAACAGTTCCATGACTCGGCTTTCACTCCAAGGCTGACCGGGTATGAGTTCCGCCCCTAGGGTCTGTCCGGCAATAAATTCTTGTACTAGGTAAAATTCTTGGTTTTCATGAAAGTAAGCCAGTAGCCGGGGTATTTGGTCATGATAACCTAGATTTTCCAAGGTTTCCGCTTCGCTGTTAAATAAACGCTGGGCTGTCTCAAAAGCTCTGGGGTCGGAGGTTAAGGGCTTGAGGTGCTTAACAACACAGATAGGGTTGCCCGGTCGCTTGGTATCTTGGGCTATATAGGTTTGACCAAATCCCCCTTGAGCGAGGACTTGAATGACTTGGTAACGATGGTCTAACAGCTTACCGATCATATTTTACCCTCAGAGTTATTACTTAATGAGATTCGTTAATTTTTGATTTCATGAAAAATTATAGGGATCAAATCCGCTATTTTGGGATGAAGATTTAAACTAAAAAATTTAGTTTTTTAATAAACTTAGACTGTTTGTTTAGCATTTACTGTTCCCGTTTACTAGCAATGCCTCCTAAAATTACTAACCCAGTCACATGGCAGCAGGCTGAACTCCTGATGCAACCTGCTTTTATTCGTGTTGTGGATAATATTCGCAAGGGTCTTGACGCGTCTACTTGGAAAGGGACTTACCAGGATGTCCTGATTTGGCCCGCCAACACTACTGATGAAATTAAGGCTTTGGTAACTCAGTTGTTGCAAGAAATGGAAACTGCCACCGTAGAAAAGACAGAAGAAATTCGCGCTACTCTTACTGATCTACCAATGCCTCATCCAGGATATCATTTACTTTTGCAGCGTCAACAGCATCAGGTGAGTATAGATTTATGGGAAATTTGTTATCAAGTGTGTTTTATAAATTACACTGCTGCCCATGCAGGGGCAAATATTGATCCTAGTTTAATTGATGATGCGGGGGAGGTGGATTGGCAGCGCTTGGAAGATAAGACTAGGGATTTAGTTTCCCAGGTATTTGCTAATTTACCAGGTGATGACAGTCGGTAGGTGGGTAATTTTGGTGTTGATGGGCAATTGGTGAGAGCTTTGACACTCCCAAGACGAGTTGATTTATTTCAGGGATTAAGTAAATCATATCGTAAACGTTGCGTAGCATGGCTTGGGCCTGGGTAGCAACATCAGTTTAGAATCCCCTGTGTTTCAACCAGGGGAGATATCAAAAAATTTCCAAATTACTTTTTCCCTTGAGATTGCTACATTAGTTACAGGTGGGTGCGATTCGTTCTCTCGATCGGGAGCATTTATGCTCAGGGATGAGAGGTAAGACTGGATAAAACCAGACTCTTATAACTGTGTGTTCATGTAGGTGAGAATCCTACCCCCTAGGTGCAAGGGTGACAGCATCTCCCTTACGGTAGAGACTGGCTATCAATCCGTAAAGCACCGGAGAAAAGGCGTTCTTACTGGGAGCCTAACTCGGTATACGTCAAGCAGAGTACCCATGAGTAAAACGAAAGTTGAAGATGTGTTTGAAGCGTCGTAAAACTAAACCAGCCAAATCAGGCTGACAGGCTGGAACCAAAAGGTAAAGGATAAGGAAACGGCTATTGTTTGATAGACCGTTAAGGCACTTCCGATAAACCCGGCGTATAGCATCACTCTAAAGGTACATAGAATGGACACACGGAACGAAGTAACCCCTTGTTAGCTCTTTTAGAAGGTCGAGTCTAGAAGTAGGTGCTAACCGGATGCTGCAAGCGGGGAAGATTGAGTCAGAAGCGAACGCTTAGGGTAATGCCTAAGATATGCTGACAGATTCACGGTGATATGGATGATAAAGTCTCAAGTAGGAATT
>NZ_JANQDF010000023.1:0-5983 GCF_029891675.1 Anabaenopsis tanganyikae CS-531 | reverse complement strand
GTAGGATAGTTCCCACTCACGTCCTAAGTAGCAAGCTACGCCAATCAGGAAGTGGAAAATTACCAACTGGTAAGGACCACCGTTGTACAACCACTCATCTAAGGAAGCTGCTTCCCAAATGGGGTAGAAGTGTAAGCCGATAGCGTTGGAGGAAGGAACAACTGCACCAGAGATGATGTTGTTTCCGTAGATTAAGGAGCCAGCTACTGGTTCGCGGATCCCATCGATGTCTACAGGAGGAGCAGCGATGAAGGCGATAATAAAGCAGGTGGTAGCAGCTAGGAGGGTGGGGATCATGAGGACTCCGAACCAACCGATATAAATCCGGTTTTCGGTGCTGGTGATCCATTCGCAGAAGCGATCCCATACGTTGGCGCTTTGGCGCTGTTGTAAGGTTGTGGTCATTTGTTTATGATTGCGGTTATGTATGTATGAATCAGGTAAGTGTTTGTACCTGTTGTTTACATACTAAATCAATTGTTTCGATTTGTAAAGTATTTTGACAAATATTTTTACAAAAAACTTAACATAAGTCTTAAACCCTTACTCTGTAAGGATTTAACCCTTTTACTGGGTAACACTAGAGTGTAAACATAAATCTAGTCCCCTCCCCTGATTAAGGGGAGGGTTAGGGTGGGGTAAAAACTTTGGGATATATATGATATGGGATTTTTACCACATACTAATGTGGGAATCCTGAGTTTTACCGAGATGCAACAGCTAAAAAATGTTAATGTTTCCATGGGTTTGATGCTCGAACAGTTAACCCCAGCACTGTTACATACTGTTTGTCATTATCCCCATGGGGAGGAACAGGCTTTAAAAGCCATTTTACAATCTGCGGGGTGGGAGTTATTACCACGTTTACCCATATATATCTATATATCCCCAGTTTTATCATTGGTTGACTGGTGATTTAAAAACGGCTGTGCAACAATGGCGCAGTTAACTTACTTGATCCAACCTCTAGAAAAAATCAAACCAGTCCAAAAACGTCAAGCCATCTATGAGCAAGCACAACAGCTGCGAGAAAAACTACAAATGCAAATAAAAAACTTGAGGTTTAACTTCCGAAACGGTAGCCTTTCCCGTAAACAGTATGAATGAGTGGTTGTTCTTTGGTGACCTCAATTTTACGCCGCAGTAGGCGAATCAAAGCAGCGATCACATTACTGTTTGGCTGTTCTTGATCTTGCTGCCAGAGATTTTGTAAAATCTGGGTATGGGTGAGTAGGTTTCCTGTATTTTCCATAAAGTATTTTAGCAGCTGAGTTTCTTTTTGAGATAACTCAATCACCCGTCCTTGACGATAAGCCACTTGATTTTGATAATCTAGTTGTAAATCAGCCGCGATCAAGCGTCCAGGACTGGTTTCATGGGTGGGGGAACCAGCACGACGCAATAAAGCCCTAACTCGTGCTAATAATTCTCGCAGTTCAAAGGGTTTGACTAAATAATCATCCGCACCCGCATCTAAACCTTGTACACGGTCATCTAGGGTGTCCTTGGCTGTGAGAAATAGTACCGGTGTAATTTTACCTTGGCGGCGCAATTCCTGACAAATCTCTAAACCTGTTTTCCCTGGTAGCATCCAATCTAAAATCAGTAAATCATAGGTAGTTACGGCGGCAAATTGGCTACCTATGACACCATCATAAGCTATATCCACATAGTAACCCTCGCGGGTTAACAGGCGACTTAAGGGGTCAGTCAGTTCAATTTCATCGTCAACTAATAAAATTCTCATGCTGCTTATGGTAAGCAATCAAGATATTCTCAAGATAAATTAACTGGCAAAAAGAAAATGTTAACTGTAGCATTGCCCAAAGGGGAACTACTCAAAAATAGCATCCGCCTACTCAAGTGTGTAGGATTGGATTTTAGCGCTTTTTTAGATTCTGGAATGCGTCAACTGCAAATTCCCGACGCTAGTGGGCGAGCCACAGGGCTACTGGTGCGGGGACAAGATGTACCTGTATATGTAGAATATGGTCAGGCACAGTTAGGGATTATTGGTTATGATGTGCTGCGGGAGAAAAAACCCCAAGTTGCACATTTAGTTGATTTACAGTTTGGTCATTGTCGAATGTCGGTGGCTGTCAAAGCATCTAGTGCCTATAAATCACCTTTAGATTTACCTCCCCATGGTCGAGTTGCTTCTAAGTATGTTAATTGCGCTCGTGAATATTTCCATAGTCTAGACCTACCTATAGAAATTGTACCCCTGTATGGTTCAGTGGAACTAGGCCCCATTACAGGAATGTCAGAGGCGATTGTCGATTTAGTTTCTACTGGGCGGACTCTACGGGAAAATGGTTTAGTAGAAATTACTACCTTGTATGAAAGTACGGCGCGGTTGATTGCTCATCCTCTGAGTTATCGTCTCAATACAGGTAACTTGCATCAATTAGTAGAACAACTGCGCCAGGAAGTAGCTGTAACTGTGGTTTAAAAAAGTAATCTCCAGGATGTTTCAATCATTCTGGAGTAATTATTTATTCTTTGGGGCACAGATGTCCTCGCCGGCCATCACACCAACCCCTAACAATCACCTCATAGCTTTCACAGTGTATACCATTACCTATGTTGTTTATATCTATACATTGAAAGGTTTCCCAAGGAATATCTTCAATGGCACCACATCGACTACAGTAAAAGTGATGATGGGGTTCTACATTGGCATCATAGCGACAAACCCCCTCTTCTAGTAATACCTCCCGGACAAGACCCACCTCTCGCAGAGCTTGTAGAGAACTGTAAATGGTCGCCTGGGATGATACGGGAAAGTCTTTGTTGAGATCCGCCAGGATGGTCTCAACTGTAGGGTGATCACACCGAGATAACAAATTTGCATAAACTGCGAACCTCTGAGGAGTCACCCTCAAACCCTTTGATTTCAAGGTTTGAATAATTGTGTGTGCCTCTTGTTGCATATTTGCGGCTACATTTTTCATTTTAACGATGTCCCTATTATAGTCACCGCCAGTAATAAATTAGTATTATGTGTTCACTAATTGAATATTTAAGTATTTATAACTATTGAAATTTTCCTAAATAAGAATTATTCTGATATAGTTCTAAGTGATGATAATATTACTATGGCTGTGATCGAAAAAGTTCCCAATGTTGTCTTTAAAACCCGGGTGCGTGACGAGTCGATTGGTGGACCAAACCCATTCCGTTGGCAAGACCGCACCACACAAGATATTTTTGGTGGTAAGCGTGTAGTAGTATTTTCACTACCTGGAGCTTTTACCCCCACTTGCTCTACTTCTCACCTTCCCCGTTATGAAGAACTGTATGACCAATTCAAAGCCCTGGGTATTGATGAGGTCATTTGTGTATCTGTGAATGATGCCTTTGTTATGTTCCAATGGGGTAAGCAACAAGGGGCTGATAAGGTATTTTTATTACCCGATGGCAATGGTGAATTTACCCGTAAAATGGGGATGTTAGTTGATAAGTCTAACCTGGGCTTTGGTCTGCGGTCTTGGCGCTACTCAATGGTAGTGAATGACTGCAAAATTGAAAAGATTTTCATTGAGCCTGGTTACGAGGATAACTGTCCTACAGACCCATTTGAAGTTTCCGATGCAGATACCATGCTCAATTACCTCAAAGGAGCTTAAAACTCCTACTGGTGTGTAATATTTTAAGGGACTGGGAATTGGGCATTGCCCTTTCCCCAGATTGAAA
The DNA here is from genome assembly GCF_029891675.1 of Anabaenopsis tanganyikae CS-531. Taxonomy (NCBI): domain Bacteria; kingdom Bacillati; phylum Cyanobacteriota; class Cyanophyceae; order Nostocales; family Nodulariaceae; genus Anabaenopsis; species Anabaenopsis tanganyikae. The sequence goes on along the minus strand of NZ_JANQDF010000023.1, from coordinate 2,287 downwards.
TCTAAAATTTGAGGGACACATGAGTTACGATTTCGACTTATTTGTAATTGGTGCTGGGTCTGGTGGTATTGCCACCGCTAGACGTGCGGCGGAATATGGAGCTAAGGTAGGGGTGGCTGAGTTTGACCGACTAGGCGGAACCTGCGTAAATCGTGGCTGTGTCCCTAAAAAGTTAATGGTCTATGCATCCCATTTTCCTGAGTTGTTTGCAGAAGCTCAAGGATATGGGTGGAGTGCGGTGGAAAGTTCCCTGGACTGGGAAAAGATGATCACGGCGGTTAACAATGAAGTAACTCGCCTCAATGGTATTTATCAAAAGATGCTGGATAATTCGCAAGTTGAACTCTGGGAAGGATACGGTACATTTATTGATGCTCATACAATTCAGGTGGGGGAGCGTCAAGTTACTGCTGATAAAGTTTTAATTGCAGTAGGTGGTTATCCTATTAAGCCAGATATTCCCGGAATTGAACACGCTATTACTTCCGATGATATTTTTCATTTGCAGGAAAAACCTCAACGCATAGTAATTTTAGGGGGGGGATACATCGGTTCAGAATTTGCTTGTATTCTCAATGGTATGGGTAGCGAAGTTACCCAGATAATTCGTCATGACAAGATTTTGCGTGGTTTTGATGAAGATTTACGCAATGAAATTCAGGAAGGAATGGGTAAGCATGGTATTCAAATTCTCCCCAATTCCCAATTGACTGCTATAGAAAAAACCCCAGAGGGTATTAACGTCAAAATTCGTCGGGGTGATGAGGAGGAGGAAACGGTAGTTGTGGATGTGGTCAGTTTAGCAGCTACTGGTCGTAAACCCAACACGCAAAAGTTAGGTTTAGAAAATACTCAGGTTCAGCTCGATAGTAAAGGCGCGATTATTGTAGATCAATACAGTCAAACTACTGAAGAAAATATCTATGCGGTAGGAGATTGTACAGATAATATTAATTTAACTCCCGTGGCGATTAATGAGGGGCGAGCCTTTGCAGATACGGTATTCGGTAATAAGTGCCGTAGGATGAGTTACGAAAATGTACCTACAGCAATTTTTACTACTCCAGAGGCGGCAACGGTTGGCTTAACTGAAGCCCAAGCTAGGGCAAAGTATGGTAATGCGATTAAAGTTTACCGCAGTCGCTTTAGACCAATGTATTATACATTGCCTGGTAAGGATGAAAAAACCATGATGAAATTAGTGGTTGATCAAAGTAATAACAAGGTTTTAGGGGCGCATATGGTGGGTAATAGCGCTGCTGAAATTATACAAGGAGTGGCGATCGCCCTGAAGATGGGTGCTACTAAAGCCGATTTTGATGCCACAGTCGGTATTCATCCCACCTCGGCTGAGGAATTTGTCACTATGCGATAGGTTATTAGTTGGGTCAAACGCCCCACCCACAAGGGGATGGGGTTGTACGCCCGATCAATAAATCTTGACCCTTGACATAGTACTACTATTAATACTAATATAAAGAAGTTAATACCAACTTGCTGTTTAAAGCTGTCATTACGTTAACGATTAAAAAAGACGTATGGCACAAATAGAGAAACTCCTTGCTCAGTTGAGAAACAATCCTCAGAATGTCAACTTTGCCGATTTAGTCAAGGTTTGCAATCATTATTTTTGGTCTATAAAACACCCTGGTCTGGAACTCCGCGCATTAACATTCAAGAAAAAAATGGCAAAGCAAAGGTTTATCAGGTAAAGCAGGTTTTGGGCGCGATTGAAAAAATTGAGGAAATGAAAGATGGTTAACCACGACCACTACACCTATAGAGTTACTTGGTCAACGGAGGATCAAGAATTTGTAGGACTGTGTGCTGAATTTCCAGGTCTACAATAATTTAATGAATTTATAGTCATTTATGTACATTTGTAGTATAATATAATTATGAGTGTACGATCATTAAATGAATGAAACTATCTGATTATGCAAAAAAGGTAGGGATAAGTTATAGAACTGCGTAGGGATAAGTTATAGAACTGCGTGGCGTTGGTACAAATCCGGCGTAATCACAGGTTATCAATAACCTACAGGAACCATAATTATTAATCTACCTGAAACCAACCAAAACCCTAACAAAGTTGTAACTATCTACTGCCGTGTTTCTGATAATGGTTCAAAAGACAACTTAGAAAGACAAGCTGAAAGGTTAACCCAATATGCTTTAGTGCAAGGATTTATGGGTTAAGAACAGTAAAGAGAAAAACAGAACGTATCACTCAGGAGTTACAAAATGAAGCTGATTGAGCGTCATGTTATTAAACCAAGTCACCCAG
>NZ_JANQDF010000022.1:0-3984 GCF_029891675.1 Anabaenopsis tanganyikae CS-531 | reverse complement strand
AGGAGTGGGGACACCACTATCAAACTCTGTGACTACCTGAGAATATTTTGGACAGAAGTCGGGGATGTATAACCTCAACCGGCACATAATCGGGCGATCGCTATTGTGGAGATGATGGGGGGCGATCGCTATTGTGGAGATGATAGAGAGCGATCGCTATTGTGGAGAGTATAGAGGGCGATCGCTATTGTGGAGAGTATGGGGGGCGATCGCTTGTTCAATTACCGTTGCTGGAATAGCCATCTCGATTGCTTTGAGCAAGTCACCATTTTGTATATCGGGACACACCAACGAAAAATCTCTCAGATGCACCACAGTTAATTTCCATTCTTGGGAACAATGCTTAATTTACATGAATTTGAGGCTTAACTGAACCTTATTCAGACCAGTTTGATTGTTTACGAGATACCATTGAGGATGTCTTGCATTTTGCGTCCTAACCTCCTTGGCGATTGCTATAGTACCCTGGAAGGAAGCCAAGAAATATTGGCAAGAACTCACATGATCCGCACTATTCCAACCAAAGAATCTCTCACTGTAGAGTTTAAAAGCGATCGCTCTCGCCTACCTGACCGAGAACTGATTGAAACTGTAGTCTGTCTTGCTAATACCGATGGTGGTGAAATTTACCTGGGTGTTGAAGATAATGGACAAGTGACTGGTTTACATCCCCAGCATCAAAACTTATCTACCCTAGCAGCCATGATTGCTAACCGCACCAATCCGCCAGTGAGTGTGCGCGTTACAGCACTGCAAGAAGAAGGCCAAACCATTGCTCAAATTGAAGTCCCAAAATCTCTGCGTCTAGTTGCTACTTCCGATGGTCTTTTACAGCGTCGCCGCCTTCAAGCTGAAGGGACTCCCCAATGCGTCCCCTTCTATCCCCATGAATTTGCCAGCCGTCAATCAGATTTAGGTTCTTTAGATTACTCATCTTTACCAGTAAACGGAGCCACTACAGCCGACTTTGACCCCCTAGAACGGGAACGCCTGCGCCAACTGATTGAACGATATGGTGGCGATCGCACTCTGTTATCTCTGAGTGATGAAGAACTAGATGGTGCTTTGGGATTTGTACGTTCTCGTCATGGAGATCGCATCCCGACAATTACGGGATTGCTGATTTTGGGGAGAGAAGCAGCACTACGAGAATTTATACCAACTCACGAAGTTGCCTTTCAAGTTTTAGAAGGAACTCAAGTGCGAGTTAATGATTTTTACCGCACCCCGATGTTGAAACTATTTGAGCGAATTATGGAACAGTTGGAAGTGCGTGTGGAAGAAGATGAAATTCAAATTGGTTTATTTCGCGTACCAGTTCCTAACTACGACCGACGCGCATTTCGTGAGGCTTTTGTGAATTCCTTAATTCATCGGGACTATACCAGAATGGGAGCAGTTCACGTTCGTTGGGAAGATTACGGCATTGTCATCAGTAACCCTGGTGGATTTGTTGAAGGTGTAACCTTAGATAATTTGTTAGTTGTAGAACCAAGACCCAGAAATCCTTTCCTAGCCGATGCTATCAAACGCATAGGACTTGCTGAACGTACTGGACGCGGTGTTGACTTAATTTACCAAGGCTTACTGCGCTACGGAAGACCCGCACCCGACTATCAACGTAGTGACGCATACTCAGTAGTTGTGCGACTTCCTGGTGGAGAAGCCGATTTACCACTTTTGCGGGTAGTAATTGAAGAAGAAAACCGCAGACAAAGTCCTCTACCAGTTGAATCTCTCATTGCTTTGGCTCAATTGCGACAAGAAAGACGCATAGATACCACTACCCTAGCTCAAGCCATTCAACGTAATGAACAGATTGCCCGCAGTGTCTTAGAAAGATTAGTTGAGGCGGGTTTAGTTGAAGCCCACGGTATCAAAAAAGGGCGTACCTACACGTTAAGTCCTCAAGTGTATCGAGAATTAGGACAGTCAGCTGATTATGTCCGACAGGTCGGCTTCGATTCCATACAGCAAGAACAAATGGTTATCAGTTATGTCAATACTCACGGCAAAATCACCAGACAAGAAACAATGGAATTGTGCCGGATTAGTAAAGACCAAGCGACTCGCTTATTACGTCAACTAGCTGATGCGAACCAATTAAAATTAGTTGGTCAACGCAGAGGCGCACATTATGTGCTGCCATAGCGCGGAAATAAGCACCGCGCATTTTAAAATAAGCGTTGCGTATTTTTAGCGCATTTTCGGAAATAAAATTAATATGTCTATTGTTACTGATTACTCATTCCCCTTTGAGAACAGATATATAGGTTTGCTGGTATAAAGACTAACAGGTAAAACCAAGCCTCAACCTACTTGATTTTTAATTTTTATCGTTTTTTACTTTAATTTCTTTTACACTCAGTATCACTGAGTTATTTTGTGCTTTTAGTAACTTCTCATAATGCCATAGTACATAATTTAACTTAAAAAAATTAAGGCACAATTTCAATTACATATAAGTCATAAGTTTATCTATTTCTACGTAACCGGTTAAATAATCCCCCGACCATAAAAGGTAAAATTTATGCACTTTTCAGCATTAACTAGCGTCGTAGCCTTATCAATACTGATATTTACTCTCATGGCTATTTCTACTTTGAGTCAAACTAGACTCAATCAAATCAGCTTTAGATTTGAAAAACGGGGAAGATATCAGAGGATCATTCCTTGGGAATCTGACTCTTTCCCCAAAACTCTTTGGACACCCCAAAGAGTTCTTGAAATAGTGAGTCAAAGATTCCAAAAATTTCACACTAAAGGTCGCCTTAATCCTGATTTAGCTGTAACTTACATCAATCGTGGTTTTGTTTACTATGACCAAAAAAAATGGGATTTAGCTCTGGTTTATTTCACTAAAGCCATTGCCTTAAATCCTGATTATGCTTATGCTTACTACAGTCGCGGTAATGTTTACTATAACCAAAAAAAATGGGATTTAGCTCTGGCTGATTATAATAAAGCCATTGCCATAGCCATTGGCATTAATCCCGATTTAGCTGATACTTATATAGGTTGCGATAATTTTTACTATGACCAGAAACAACAGGATTTAGCTCTGGCTGATTATAATAAAATCATTGGCTTTAATCCCGATTTAGCTGATCCTTACATAGGTTGCGGTAATGTTTACTATAACCAAAAAAAATGGGATTTAGCACTGTCGGCTTACACCAAAGCCATTACCATTGATCCTGATTATGCTCAAGCCTACTATAGTCGCGGTCTTGTTTACCATCAGCTAGGAGACATCAACAAAGCCAGGGAAAACTTGCTAAGAGCAGCGCAATTATACCTCGATGAAGGTAGTACCGCTGATTATCAACAAGTAATTAGAATTTTAAACTCACTCTAAAAGCTAGGGGTTAAAATCCTGTCTTCAGGCTTAAGTATTACCCCCATAAAAAATAAGTCTTATATTTGTGATTACGAAATAATCGGGCGATCGCCTCTGGATTGTGGAGATGATGGAGGGCGATCGCTATTGTGGAGATGATGGGGGGCGATCGCTTGATTTTGACTGAGTATTTTAACTGGGTTAATTCTGTAGGATTCAGCCCGAATGGTCAAACCCTCCCTAGTGGGAGTGATGACAAGGGTATCAAACTGTGGCGATTATGGTACTAGTGAATCAAATTTCATCTACAATCGGGGTCATTTTGAGCCAAAAAAAATGGGCTTTAGCTGTGGCTGATTACATCCAAGCTATTGCCATTAATCCTAATTAGCTTTTATCTTACAGCGATCGCAGTCTTTTAGACAATTACTTAACAAATCTTCACAAAACCAGGGAGAACCTGTAACCACATCCCCTTTATTTTTGTCTGTAGGATTGAGCCAGAATGGTCAAACCCTCCCTAGTAGGAGTGGGGACACCACTATCAAACTCTGTGACTACCTGAGAATATTTTGGACAGAAGTCGGGGATGTATAACCTCAACCGGCACATAATCGGGCGATCGCTATTGTGGAGATGATGGG
>NZ_JANQDF010000021.1:0-9037 GCF_029891675.1 Anabaenopsis tanganyikae CS-531 | reverse complement strand
CTATCGACTCCCTGGGTGAAGTCGGTGATAGTATCAAAACTCGCTACAGATAAGTTGGTTCTATTAGATTCATTGGGGGAGTTATATAGGAATACATCACTACCCGCCCCACCTGTGAGGGTATCACTACCCGCCCCACCGGTGAGGATATCATTACCCGCCCCACCGGTGAGGATATCATTACCCGCCCCACCGTTGAGGATATCATTACCCGCCCCACCGTTGAGGGTATCATTACCAGCAGTACCGGTTAAAGTTCGATCTGTGACTACATTAAGGGTAGTCAACTGGGATAAATATTCTTGAATTTCCGTGAGACCACGGGTAGCATTAGCGGCTATGGCTCCATCTGTCAATCTATCTCCAGAAAAGGCTGTACCAAAGAGAAAACGTACCACCATAATCCCGTCGGATAGGGCATTGATTTGACCGTTACCGTCAATATCTAAGTACTTATTGTCTACCGCTTCCTGTAAATATTCTCGAATTTCAGTGAGATTACGGGTAGCATTAGCGGCTATGGCTCCATCTGTCAATTTATCCCCAGAAAAGGCTGTACCAAAGAGAAAACGTACCACCATAATCCCGTCAGATAGGGCATTGATTTGACCGTTACCGTCAATATCAAGATTCCATTGCCGCTTGTCTACCATAATGGGGCTAGTAGCTAGCCGATAATTAGCCGCTAAAGAACTAGCTGTAACCTGCAATTGTGTACCTTCAAAGTTGGCTCCGGCGGTAAAATTGAAGTCTCCTAATTTCAACGGTAGGGGTTCGTTAGGCCAGTTACCTTGAATACTAGAGTAAGGTATTTCTAGGTAAGTGTCTGTATTGGGGTTATTATCCAAGTCGTTGTTATCGAGAGAGGTAACGATATCACCAAATAAGTCAGTATCCCAGAGGTTATTGACGCCGGTGTAACTTAGGTGACTAGAGTTGTAATGTAAACGTAAACCAATACCAGTTAAGGTATTGTCACCTGTGGAAGTACTGTAAAATAGGGGGATACTAACAGTATTACCAGAGGATGCCGCCAGGTTTTCCGCTGAAGAGATTTGTTGAAAGCGATCATCTTCTAAAATAGTTCCCCTCGCACTACCCGTTGTAATAACAGCATTATTGGTGGGGTTGGATAAAATGACGCTGAAGGTTTCATCTCCCTCAAAGATATTGTCACCAGTGACGTTAATGGTAATATCTTTCGAGAGTTCTCCCGGATTGAAGGTAACAGTGCCTGATGGTAAGATGTTCCCAAAGTCCAACCCATCTGCATTGTCACTACCTGGTATTATTACTACATTCCAGTTAACACTATTTGTGGTCGTGGAATTACCAGAACGGCTAATGGTGAAGGTAAAGGGGGTAGTATTCTCGTCGCCTTCAATTTTGCTCGCACTTTTAGCAGCAATTCCCAGACCAGTGGTCTGCTGAATTATAATTGGTGGCGCTTCGAGTGTATAACCAGTGGCTGTCTCTGTTGAAGTCACCTTGATTTGAGTGCCATCAAAGTTCTCAGTAGTAGTAAAGTTGAAGTCCCCTAATTTTAACGGTAGAGCTTGGTTAGGCCAGTTACCCGAAATTTCAAAATAGGCAAATTCGATATACCGATCGCTTTGGGGGTCGTTGTCAAAGTCGTTATTATCAGCTTGGTCGGCTACCGGAGAGAATACACTGGTGTTAAAGAAGTTTTGGACATTTTGGAACCTCAGTTCACTAGAATTATAGTGCAACCGCAGACTAATACCAGTCAGAGTATTATCACCTGTTGAGGTATTATAGCTCAGGGGCAAGGTAAAATTAGAACCTGGTAGAGCATTTGGTTCATCGAGCGATGAAATTATTTGTTGTGACATAGTATGCACCTGTTAACATTAATGAATGAAAAATTATTACCCTGGGAATTTTCGTAGATTCTACCCCTTAGAGGCTGTTTAGAAAATATTAAACAACTCAATGCCTGTGACGTGAAGGTTACCACCCTGTGGGTATTTCACGATCACAAAAATTATACAACAGGTAGATACACAAGGCAACCAATGACTTCTGTCATGGTCAAAACCTGACCCTTCTTGGTAGGATGAGCAGGGTCAGGGGGTGGGTGAATGATGATTCCTCTGAAGATTGACAAAATTCACCCAATTTGTTATTAATTATAATTTGTGCAAACTATAATCTGATAATATAATCTCTTGGCTAACGTAATTGTCATAGGTGCCCAATGGGGCGACGAAGGAAAAGGTAAAATCACAGACTTACTCAGCCGCTCCGCAGATGTGGTAGTACGTTACCAAGGGGGAGTGAATGCTGGACACACAATAGTGGTGGAAGGTCAGACATTTAAGCTGCACTTAATCCCCTCTGGTATTTTGTATCCCAATACGGAATGTATTATTGGCTGTGGAACGGTGATAGATCCACAGGTGTTGATAGCAGAATTGGATAAACTGGAAAAATTAAATATTTCTGCTGCCAATCTGTTAATATCAGAAACAGCCCATGTAACAATGCCCTATCATCGGGTAATTGACCAGGCATCAGAGGAGCGGCGAGGAAGTTATAAAATCGGCACGACGGGGAGAGGGATTGGCCCGACCTATGCGGATAAATCCGAGCGTACAGGGATTAGGATGTTAGACTTGATGAACCCGGAAGCCCTACGGGAGAAGTTGGAATGGACGATTAATTATAAAAACGTTATTTTAGAAAAACTTTACAATCTACCACCCCTAGACCCCCAAGCAGTAATTGAGGAATATATGGGTTATGCCGATCGCTTACGGCCTTATGTGGTGGATACATCCCTAAAAATATATGATTCAATTTTGCGTCGCCGCAATATCCTGTTTGAAGGGGCACAAGGAACCCTGCTAGATTTAGATCACGGGACTTATCCCTATGTGACTTCCTCTAACCCGGTAGCAGGTGGGGCTTGCGTAGGAGCGGGGGTAGGGCCGACAATGATAGACAGGGTAATTGGTGTGTCTAAAGCCTACACGACTAGGGTAGGAGAAGGGCCTTTTCCCACGGAGTTAGATGGAAAAATCGGGGAATTGTTGTGCGATCGCGGAGCGGAATTTGGGACAACAACGGGACGCAAGCGGCGCTGTGGGTGGTTTGATGCGGTGATTGGTCGCTATGCGGTACGAATTAATGGTATGGATTGTATGGCCATTACCAAGCTGGATGTTCTGGATGAACTAGAAGAAATTCAAGTCTGTGTCGCCTATGAAATAGATGGCGATCGCTGTGAAAACTTTCCCACCAGTTCCCGTCGATTTGCGCAATGTCGCCCCATCTATAAAACCCTACCAGGATGGCAAGTATCCACTAAGGAATGTCGTACACTGGAAGACTTACCACCCCAAGCCCTAGACTACCTGAAATTCTTAGCGGAATTGATGGAAGTTCCCATCGCGATCGTCTCCTTGGGAGCTAGTCGCGATCAAACCATTATTGTGGAAGATCCCATACACGGACCTAAACGTGCTTTATTGTACGGTGACGGTACACCCGCTGCTTAATTAAGTAGGGAGTGTAAGACAGATGGGGAGGCGCTTGTTTATATGATCAAGTGCAAATGTCAACAACTGATAACTAATAACTGACAACTTCTATGGCGATTAAAGTCGAATCTCAAAAGCGACCAGAAGGGAGCAAACCTAATGCTTTACGTCGTTCTGGTCTGATACCTGCTAATTTGTACGGTCACAAAGGTACAGAATCAATTTCTTTAGTAGTGGAAGCTAAAACTGTGGAGCGTCTGCTCAAACAAGCTGGTGTAAATAAAACAGAAATTGAACTAAATATCCCTGAACTGGAGTGGACTGGTACAACTGTATTACGAGAAGTGCAATCCCATCCTGCTAAGGGTTTTATTTACCATCTGAGCTTTTTTGCATCTGCTCAAAGTTAATGCTGTGGTGTAAGTTGTAAAAAACACCACTAAAAAATCTCATGATTGCTGATGATACCAGGGTTCAACCCTGGTTTTTTATTGAAAGTGTGAGAATATGGGTTTATGAGTTGGTCTTTGACCTTGTACAATCCCTGCACCTGGGGGATTTATGTGAAATTTTTGTAACTATCCAACCCACGGTTTTTTTATGACACCAGCAAATCTTCCAGTTTTAATTCAGCAGATGTTACAACCGGGATTTTATCCCCACCCAGTCACAGAACCCATAGAACTGATTCAAACTCATATTTCCTATGTACTGCTTACGGGAGATTATGCCTATAAGTTGAAAAAAGCAGTAAATTTTGGCTTTTTGGATTTTTCTACTCTAGAAAAACGCAAGTATTTTTGTCAAGAAGAGTTGCGTTTGAATCAACGGGGCGCGGCTGAATTGTATTTAGAAGTATTACATATAACTGTATTTGATGGGCAATATCACTTAGAAGGAGCAGGAAAGCCTGTAGAGTACGCCCTAAAAATGCGCCAGTTTCCCCAGGATTTACTCTTGAGTACACTATTTGATCAAGGTAAGTTAACAGAGGCTGACTTAGAGAATCTAGGTAAAGTAGTGGCGCAATACCACGCTAAATCTACAACAACTAACGATTATATTCGCAGTTTTGGCGAAGTGCCGCAAGTGCGGGCGGCAATTGATGAGAATTATCAACAAACAGAAAAGTATATTGGTGGACCCCAGACACAGCAACAGTTTCAGGAAACCAAAAAATATACAGATAATTTTTTCTTAGAACATCCAGAATTATTTACCAGTAGAATTGAAAATAACTACATTCGTGAATGTCACGGTGATTTACACCTGAGAAATATTGCTTTATGGCATGATCAGATGGTTCTGTTTGACTGCATTGAATTTAACGAGCCGTTTCGCTTTGTGGATGTCATGTATGATGTGGCGTTTACGGTCATGGATTTGGAGGCGCGAAACAGCCCTAATTTAGCTAATGTCTTTTTAAACACCTATGCGGAGCAAACTGGTGATTGGGAAGGATTGCAGTTATTACCTTTGTATTTAAGTCGTCAGGCTTATGTTCGGGCTAAGGTGACTTCATTTTTGTTAGATGACCCCAATATACCAGAAACAGTGAAGGCAGAGGCGGCAAAAACGGCAGCAGCATATTATCGCCAAGCTTGGGAGTATACTAAATCAAAATCAGGAAAACTGATTTTAATGTCTGGGTTATCCGGTTCTGGGAAGTCTACAACGGCTAAATATTTGGCGCGTAAATTCCAGGCGATTCACATTCGCTCAGATGCGGTGCGTAAACATTTAGGGGGGATTTCTGTTTGGGAGCGTGGTGGGGATGATTTATATACCCCAGAAATGACTCAAAAAACCTATGGCCGGTTGCTGGATCTGGGAATTATCCTGGCTCGCCAAGGGTTTAATGTAATTTTAGATGCTAAATATGATAAACAAAACCTCCGACAAAATGCCATCGGGGAAGCGGAAAAATACCAAATTCCCCTGGAGATTATATACTGCACTGCACCTTTAGCAGTTGTGCAAGAGCGTCTGGCTCAACGTACTGGGGATATTGCTGATGCTACTGTAGATTTATTAACATCGCAGCTAGAGCAGGCGGAAGCATTTACCAGGGAGGAAATGCCCTATGTGCAGATTTGGGATACCACTGCATCACCACAGGCATAATTAAAATCAGTAGTTTACAGTGTTTGTAAGTCTATGGCAACTAAAGGTTTACCGCCTATCTCACCGGAATTCTTTTCTCAACTGATATTTGGGGGATTTTTAATCTTCATATTGCTCATGGCGGGCTTTTCACTACCCCTGAGTATCTTTTTGGGGATTATTGCTGGTTTTGTGTTGGGTTGGTTCACAAGTTCTACTAAAAATAGCCCCCGGGAACCTGCTATACCCTCCTCTGATGGTATTGACGCGGGACTAAAATATTGGTTGTTTTTCTTGGTGGGGTTTGTGTTGTTGGGGTATTCTGCACCCGCTGGGATCTTCCTAGGTGCAATGGCCGCTCTGGGTGGGGGTTGGATGACTGCTTGGTGGGGTTGTAAGGAGCCTATGAATACTCAGCTACCTATGGAGGTTTTAGATGTTGATGTGAATGAAGGCCCTAGGGAGAGAATTACTAAACAGCAAACTAGAAAAGTCTCCCGTCGTTATCGTCGGACTTCTGGAAGTTTCAATTTCCGGTTTTGGGAAAAATGAGGGAATATGTTTTTAGAGAGGGCAGGTAGGATACCCACCCCACAAGATTTATGATCTGAAGCTGTGTATTTTATTTATTTGAAACGTGCTGTATCTGTCTAAGTTACTACCACTGTTTTTTTATCCCCTGGGACTGGTTACTATTGGTTTAATGCTGGCATTGGTGACAGTATGGAAACGTCCCACCCTGGCCGCCATGGCGATTAGTTTGGCTTTAATTATATTGCTGGTTTCTAGTAATGCTTGGGTGGCTAAGTCCGTGGTGCGATCGCTAGAATGGCAATATCTCCCTACAAGTCCAGTACCCACCGCTCAAGCAATTGTAGTTTTAGGTGGTGCGACTAGCTCCCCTGACCCTCCCAGGGTAACTGTTGATTTGAATGAGGCGGGCGATCGCATTATTTATGCAGCCCAATTATACCGCCAAAACAAAGCCCCCATCATTATTGTCACTGGGGGTCGCATTGACTGGAGTGGTAACAGTTCCCCAGAATCTGTAGATATGGCGGATGTGCTGACATCAATTGGGATCCCATCGGAGGCGATTATTCAAGAACCGGAGGCTCTCAATACATATGAAAATGCTGTGAATGTTCAGCAGATTTTAACAGCACGTGGTATTAGTAAGGTATTGTTAGTTACTTCTGCAATGCATATGCCGCGATCTGTGCAAATTTTCCAACGTCAAGGTATCGATGTGATTCCCGCACCGACTGATTTTCAGGTGAGTAAAAATGAAATGGCAGCCATGACTAGAACCCCCAAAGCTGCTATCCTGAACTTATTGCCTGATGTGGTTAACTTACGGTTATTTACCAGTGCCATCAAAGAATATATTGGTATTTGGGTCTATGGTTGGCGTGGTTGGTTGTAACCAGTTAGAATGTTTAGGGAGTTGGTGCTATTATCATGATGTCTGAAAATTTACCTTATATTGTGCCATCGCCTCAGTGTGAAGTTGATGCTGACTTTTCGCACTATCACACAACTTACCAATTCTACGCAGAAGTTGAGACCCGCTCAGAGTTTGAGAGTTATTGCGCTTGGTATTACCAAACAGCAGCACAGCATCGTCAAGAGTTAGAGAAAATGCGCGGCGAATTGAATATTTTTCAGTGGTTTCGCCGCTCGTGAGTAATTTACATGACTTCTAACTCATTTTCACGCAGGTGAGCTTTAAATTTTTTACTAAACTGCACTAGAATCGGTAAGTTAGCGCTGACAGGTCTACCTTTCCATTCAGTAGCAATATTCACGACTTCGCCTTCTGTATCTTTGAGATCAAAAGCCTCACCCCGATGTTCAGGATGATGATAAACTACTACTGACTCTTTAACACGGATGCGATCGCCTACTTTGATCACCACATCTCCACTTGGTTTTTGCTGTTCCATAAGCATCTCCACAGTCACTCCTTACTGAAACTGCTAAAAAAAACTGTTTGTAATATTCACTAATATACAAACAAAGCCTGCCCATGCAGGCTTTAATAGTCATTAGTGAGGGACATTCAGATCATTAAAAATCCGTTTTACTGTTGCTGTGCGCTTTAAATACAAATGTTATTCTACAATAAATAGTTACTAGTTTTCTCAACTGAAAATATATCTTTAACTAGCGGGGTATGTTGTTACCGATAGTGGGGGAACCAAGCCCAGCAGCAGACTGGAAAAACCTATTCCCTAATTTTGGAGGACACACCTAATAAAATTAATCAATATTAATTAAGATTTAGTGGGTTAAGGATACGGTTAAAGTGTAAGTGGATTTGATCCAAGCAATGAATTTAGGTGAATCTAGAGTCTAGAATGGTGCTATGCCTATGCCAAGTTATACCTTAATCTGGCTGTTGGCGGGAGCTGTTCTGTGTTTAATGGAACTGTTCTTACCATCGGCTTTTGTGGAATTCATGATGGGAATTAGTGCCTTAATGGTGGCGCTACTGTCTCTAGCGGGTGTGGGTAGTTTAGGGTTGCAAGTTGCAGCTTGGTTATTACTGTCCACAGTTTTGATTGTGCTTTCTCGTCGCTTTTTGCAACCGCGAGGACGCAAATCAAAAATAGTGGATACAGTTGTAGCTCAAACCTTAACGGAAATTCCCCCTGGGGAAACCGGACGGGTGCTATATGAGGGGAATTCTTGGCGCGCACAATGTGACGACGAGCAACTGTACATAGCACCCCATCAAAGAGTTTATGTAGTCAGAAGAGAAGGCACTACTTTGATTGTAATGCCTGATTACCTATTGCGTTAAGTGGGCGCTTGTACAGTTGTTCACACAGACATGGCATGAGAAGTTAGGAGAATGTAAAATATGAATGAATTTTTCTTGCTAGTATTTCTGGCTCTTGGTGGTTCTGCAGTTGCAGGATCTGTAAGAGTCGTGAATCAGGGTAATGAGGTATTAGTAGAACGATTAGGGAGCTATAATAAAAAGCTTGGCCCAGGGCTGAATTTTGTGATGCCTTTTTTGGATAAAATCGTTTATCAACAAACTATCCGCGAAAAAGTTTTAGATATTCCTCCCCAAAAATGTATTACCCGCGACAATGTGGGGATTGAAGTGGATGCGGTGGTTTACTGGCAGATTGTAGACATGGAAAAGGCATGGTATAAGGTGGAAAACCTGCAAGCAGCCATGACAAATTTAGTACTAACTCAAATTCGCTCGGAAATGGGACAACTGGAGTTAGATAAAACTTTTACCGCCCGGTCTCAAATTAATGAAATATTATTGCGTGTGCGATTCGTTCTTCCTAAATGAGCATTTATGCTCAGGGACGGAAGGTAAGACTGGGTAAAACCAGACTCTTATAACTGTGTGTTCATGTGGGTGAGAATCCCACCCCCTAGGTGCAAGGGTGACAGCATCTTCCTTA
>NZ_JANQDF010000020.1:0-24784 GCF_029891675.1 Anabaenopsis tanganyikae CS-531 | reverse complement strand
ATACCAAAACCGTGAACCTTCTGGGTCAAGTTGTTTGAATGGATATCCTAACAGTTGCTGTAGTGCTTCAACTCGGCTATTTGGGTCTTGGTGGTTGATGAGTAGTTGCAACTGTTGTGATATAGCATTCATGGTGCTGTAGGGTAAGTGTTGATACTGGAGCAATCAGGGTAAAAGATTTGATATTGATAAATTATACTATAGTTGGTTGAGTGATGTGACAATTTTTAATACTGCGTATACCCCACCTTTTACCCTGTGAGGGCTGGGTGTGGGGTCAAGAGATATTCTAGGATAATTTAGCTAGAAGTCGGGGATCTGTGTGACTGTGGGAGGGGGTGTAATATCCCCGACTTCTCACATTATTAGAGATAATCTAGGATAATTTAGCTAGAAGTCGGGGATCTGTGGTGCGATCGCGAAGCGCTGCTACAAGCAGATCGCCCTGGGTTGAAAAATTGCGTTTGATGCTACACGGGGAACCGGGGGTTAGAAACCCCCGTCTCAAAGCTAAAGTCAGATGAATCTGACTAGAATCTTATGTATTTGATTATTTTTAGCTAGAAGTGGGGGATCTGTGTGAATGTGGGAGGAGGGTCACATTAAACAGGGACAAAATTCAAGGCGACACCGTTCATACAATAGCGCTTACCGGTCGGTGCTGGACCATCATCAAACACATGACCTAGATGTCCACCACAGTTACTACAATGCACTTCGATTCTAGTCATAAAAAATGACCGATCTACAGTAGTGGCGATCGCACCTTCAATTGGTTGGAAAAAACTCGGCCAACCAGTACCACTGTTAAACTTAGTATCAGATGTAAACAGTGCTTGTCCGCACCCAGCACAGACAAAAGTACCCTCGTCATATTGCTTATCTAGGGAGCTGCTAAAAGCGGGTTCTGTACCATGTTTTCGTAAAACGCGGTACTGTTCCGGCGTTAAAATACTGCGCCACTCTTCTTCAGGTTTAGTAATTGCAAACTGGCTTTTAGAAGTCGTCATGGTTTTGGAGTCCCCCCAAGAGAAGATGTTAAATAAATTGTGTGATAAAACTGCAGTGCCGACAATTGCGGTACTAGCCTCTAAAAAATAGCGTCTGTTCATGATCTCAATTCTAACCTAAGCAATTTTTTCTATAGAGCCTACATTACCCACTATTTACTAGTCAAAACAAAGTTCATACTCTTGTGTGGTCACATCAGGGTTAGTTTTGAGATAATCACCCAGGCGATCGCAAGCATTGCTCACCAGTTCATTGAGTTTCAATGTTTGCAATTCTACCTCCTCTAGGTTCCACAATTTAATAGTGGCATCCCTACCCGCAGAAGCTAGCTTAGTACCGTCAGGACTAAAACTAACAGTGTGAGCACCCTGGTTATGAGCAAAGAAGGTTTTTAACAACATACCATTACTAATATTCCAGAGTTTGATAGTACCATCATCGCTAGCTGAGGCCAAAACTTTGCCATCGGGGGAGAAACTAACATGAAGTACTAAACCAGTATGCCCCTCGAAGGTGTGAACTAGTGAACCGTCTAACCTCCACAGTTTAACAGTTTTATCATCACTAGCTGAAGCAATAGTTTGACCATCGGGAGCAAAATTAATCTTCCATACACTAGCGTTATGACCTGAAAAAGTGTTCAACAGGCGACCCTCTAAGTCCCAGAGTTTGATAGTTTTGTCCACACTAGCAGAGGCGATAAATTTACCGTCGGGGCTAAATTTGACATGAGTTACCCAACCGTTATGACCGGAAAGAGTTTGTAACAGCTGACCGTCGCGACTCCAGAGTTTAATAGTTTTGTCTACACTAGCAGAAGCCAGAATTTGATCATCAGGGCTGAAAGTCACACTCGTGATCCAACTATTATGTCCCTTCAGGGTATGCAGTAAAGTCCCATCTCGTTGGCGAATGTCGATACTGTGGT
Organism: Anabaenopsis tanganyikae CS-531; assembly: GCF_029891675.1. Lineage (NCBI taxonomy): Bacteria > Bacillati > Cyanobacteriota > Cyanophyceae > Nostocales > Nodulariaceae > Anabaenopsis > Anabaenopsis tanganyikae. Next base: position 22,845 of record NZ_JANQDF010000020.1, on the reverse strand, counting down.
TTGTACGTCCCAAGGCCGCTATATTTTGATCTTTAGTCAAGCCAACATTGGTAACATCTTCTATGGGGGAAGGTAATGTTTCCAGTAATTGACCGTCCAAATTCCAGACCCTCATAGTTTTGTCATCACCCATAGAGGTGATAGTATTTCCATCAGCGGTGAAGCTGATTTCATTCACACTACCTTCATGACCATAGAAAATTTTAGGTAAATTTTTTCTCAACTCCCATAATCTAATAGTATTGTCATCACTACCTGACGCTATTGTGCGGCTATCTGGGCTAAAACTCAGACTATTAACCTCATGGCTATGTCCTTGTAAAGTATCTAATAAGTCACCGGCACGAGTCCAAAGTTTAATAGTTTGATCACGGCTCACAGATGCTATGATTTTACCATCGGGAGAAAACCTGACTTGCCAGACACCCAGAGTATGCCCTTCTAGAGTTCTGAGTAAATTACCATCACGACTCCAGAGTTTAATTGTATATTCATTGGTGGCAGAAGCAATTGTTTGACCATCGGGACTAAAACTGACATCCAAGACTTCTTTGGTACTTGCGGGTAAGGTTGATAACAAACGACCATCCAAACTCCAAAGTTTCACCGTGCCATCATCACTAGCTGAAGCAATGGTATCACCTTCTGGTGCAAAGCTGACGCTATTGATACTTCGGCTATGTTCTCTAAAATTGAGGAGCAATTTACCCTCACGGCTCCATAATTTGGCAGTCTTGTCAGTACTCCCACTGATTAATAACTCACCATCCGGTGAGAAACTGACGCTATTTACACCATCTTCATGATCTGTGAGAGTTGTGATTAACTTACCATCACGACTCCAGATTTTAATGGTATTATCACTACTACCAGAAGCAAATACTTGACCATCCGGTGAGAAACTGACGCTATTGACTTCACCCTGATGGTCTGTCAGAGTTGCTATTAAACTGCCATCACGATTCCATAGTTTAATGCTGTTATCAGCATAACCCGCAGCCAGTATTTGACCATCCGGTGCAAAACTAACACTAGTCACCCAGGAATCATGGGTTAACCGATGACGTTCTTGAGTGCCATAAAGTGCTTGTTGTAGGATGATTGCAGTTTGAGCTTGAATATTACTCGGGATTCCATAGGTGTTTTTTTGGACTTCCCTACCCGCTTCGAGTCCCGTGACTAATGCTTCTAACTCCTGATGGGAAAACAGAAAGTTTTGTGACAAAGCATTTAAGGCTTGTATCTCTCGTAACTGGGCTTTTTGACCTTGTTGGTAAGCTAAAACAGCTAAACCAAAAGCAGTCAGTCCCAGAATGCTCATAATCCCCACTGTTCTTTGAGCTTTTCGCAGTCGATTTTTTTCTATTTGTTGTTGGCGTTGTCTTTCTACTAAACAAGCTTGAATAAAACCTTGGACATCAACAGATATTTCATCGGTGTAATTGAGATAAATCTCTTCAGCTTCTGCAAGGCGAACACCTTGTAAGAGAAAGTCAGGCTGTTGATTGTTATTCTTCCACAAAGCTGCTGCTTGGGCAACTTGACGACGCGATCGCAACAGCGCCCGATTTTCCTCCAACCACCAGCGCAACTTTGACCAATGGCGAATCAGCACCTCGTGAGCTACTTCTATAGTTACAGGGGAAGACCGGGGGGATGAGTCCGAAATTTTACCTTCTGCTCTCACCTCATCCCACACCCCTGCATCCTCTTCTAAATTCACCACCACCAGCTTGGCAGCAATTAACACTTGTAATGTTCTTTCTACCAATGCCTGCGGGTATTTTTGCACAATTAGCTCAGATTTGAATACCCGTCGCCTAGTATCTTCTGTACCCTCACCCAACTGTGTCAGCGACAGAAAAATCCACCGCGCGCAGTCTTGAGCTTCCGCATCTAAACTAGTATAAACTGTTTGAGCTTTACTTTCCAAAGCTCCTTTAATTCCGCCCAAATGCTGTTGGTAAGCTTGTAAAGTAATCGCACCATTTTCGCGATATTCCCACAACTGTTCGAGAACAAATTCTAACAGTGGTAAATTCCCCGGTGATTGGTGTAACTCTTGTACTAGCACTTCGACTAATTCCGCCTCGACTGTTAAACCAACTTGTCGCCCTGGGTTAATAATCACACGTCGGTATTCTTGTTCCGTCAAGCAGGGAGTTAACAGCACACTCGACTGCTGTAATAACTTCACCAATACTGGTACTTCTAAACAGGGGGCGATAAAATCAGCCCGCAAAGTAATAATTAATTTAAACTTATCTGGCATTAGTTCCAGCGCGCCTAGGACAAGTTTTAAAAAGCGTTGTCTATCTTCACCAGATGCAAGAGTAAATAATTCTTCAAATTGGTCTACTACCAAAATTACCATTGGTTCCGGGCGTTGAGCTATCCACTGGGCAAACCCTTCTACCCCTTGGGACAACATCCCTTGTAATTCCGCCTGCTGGTAAGCTTTTTCTTTTTCCGTACCGCTATCTAGCAAGCGCTGTGATAAAGCTAGCAGAGGATTGGCACCAGGGCGACAGCTTCTCATCCACCAGTCTTCACTACCTGGTAATAGTTTACCTTGTCGCAGTTGAGCGATTAATCCCGCCTGTACTACCGAAGATTTACCACTACCGGAGGCTCCCACAACCGCAATAAATGACTTTTGCCCCAACTCACTAATTAGCTGCTCTACAACAGCTTCTCTACCGTAAAAATACTGAGCGTCTTCTTCCCGAAAAGCCCGTAAACCCCGGTAGGGACAAAGCCCTAAATCAATAGCTGCTGTTGATTGAGTGCCTGTATTGCCCGTGGGTATAATTTCAATTACACCTTGGGATCCAGATAGCCAAATATGTAGAGGTAAGTCATGCTGAGAAAATAATTGTAATTGGGTAATCCAAGCCGCAGCTGATAAACTACCCTGGGGTGGGGCTGCTTCTAAGGTAGAGTGGAGGGCTTGGGCAAATTTTTCGGGATGATTTTTAGGTGAAGCCGCAGCAATTATACATTGTCCTTGATCAAATCCTAGTTGTAAATCTTCTACCCAGTCTTGTAGGGAGGGCTTGTCATTGGCTACCCCGGGGCAATCTAAAATGATAATTTGTTGAGTATAAGTTGAACGCCTCAGTTCTTGTCTTAACCAAGAACGACTCAGTCGGGTATTTTCTCCTAAAATTAAAGCCGGTTCACCAGCTTCAGTTTCTTCGATTCGCCCACGTAAATATAACAGTACTGTAGAAAAAACTCTCGGGTGGTTGGGTGGTGCTGCTTGTGTGGTTTGTAAACAGGTTTGAATAGTAGAGTGTAAATCTTTAGTGCTAGCTTCTATGGAGCCAGTCCAATACTCTAACTCAAAACCACCCACACCCCGGAATAATTTACTTACAGCTAGGGTGGTCTGATTTGTGGCTAGTCCCTCGATTATTAATGCTTGTCGGGGAGAGGGAGATTCTACAAGGGCTGGTTTTAATCCCAGAATTACTTCCCCCACTCCTTCTACAATACGCTTGGGTGTTTGCTGCGGATATTCCGAATACAGATGAGTGTCGCCTCTACTTTTGTTTTGCTGATTAATCAGTCGTAATTGCTGATTAGTGTCTTCAATGTATTGGCTGGTTTGATGATAAACATATCTATAAAGTGCATCAGCATCAATTAATCCTTGGGGATCAGCCGCTTGACCGCGCAACCCACGCATTAAGTAATAAGTAAATACGCCATGTCCCAGTTCGGTAAACTCCCAGGATTGTTGATTAGTATCACAGGACAGTAAGGCATAAAATCCTTTACTCTGTTTTGCTCTTTGGCGTAATAATTCCACCATCTGGGATGTGGGGTTGGGTAGGGATGCTGTAGTTATATTACTTCTGGAATTGCGGAATGTGAGATTACCGCTATGACAAGCATCTAGCCAGACTAACTGAGTTTGCGCCTGACTATTTCCCAACAGGTGCAACACTTCCTGTAAAGCTAAACCTGTGTTGAGTAAGTCATCTGTTTGAGTATCTGCTAAACACAAAAATGCTTGTTGTGAATTGGGATCTAGCATCCCATGTCCAGAAAAATAAAATAAAATTGTGTCCTGTGGTTGAGCAGTATCCGTAATTTCACTTAAGCCACGCCGCAGTGTGGAGAGGGTCGGTATTTCGGATAAATCATGGTAAACCCTCTGCTTAGTCTGGGTCAGTCCTTGGCTAGCGTCGCTCAAAGCTGCGGCTAAACCCTGACAATCTACAGCGGAGTAGCGTAGTGAGGGTAGTCTCTTGTCTTGGTATTTGTTTACTCCTACTAACAACAGCCAAAATTTTGCCTCTGCCTTTTTTAGGATATGGGTTAAGTGACTGGTAGTGATACCGAGTGGAGACATTTTAAGTTTTCTGGGTAATTAGTAAGGTCTAAGTAATAGTATAAATAAATGCTTGTTTACTGTCGCCCACAGGCTCGCCCAATGACAACCCCATTTTTGTGCCTGATGACAAGGAAAAACATGAGTACTGTCCCCGGTAGGTTGTGGGATGCAGCGATAGTAATATGACATCACCAGTAGCTACTGCCGTAAGCCAAGTGGTATTCTGTTTATATTAATACTTTTTGACGAATTATTGCAGTATTTTTCTTTATTCTTAGAATTGGGGTGTGAAAATTGGTGAGCTAGTCCTAAGCTGACTATTTTATAGATAAAACTATACTTATGTTGACAAGTATTGACATAAGTGAGTGAAGAAAATCGCCCACTTGATATATAATACGATATCAAGTATTGAATTAAGACTATTGCCAACGCGAAAACCAAGCAATGATAGCGGTGGTCTTTCTTGTAAATCTTAACTTGAGAAATATCGCGTCTGGCTAAGGCGTGCAAGTCTACACCAGGGATAACCGCTCCCATGCTCCCGTTGAAGTAGAAAGTAAAGTCTAGCTTTGTCTAGGTTTTATATAGCAGATTAATCCGGTAACGATAAAAAAAACGCCAATTTGGCCACATGAATGGGATTTTATTTGTTAAAGTATTGATTGTAAAAGACTTGTGGGCTTTATAGTCCAGGCTTTACTACACTTCAAGAGCATTAACTGCGGTAGTAATTCCGATACTTCTGTTAATTCTGCTCTATGACTTGAAGATTGCTGCTAGATTCTCTGTAGTGATCTCCACCAATCCCTTCTTCTCGCAAAAGGGACACGTAGAATCATAAGTCCTTGTTGATTTACTCCTATCTAACCCATAGTTCAACAGCACAAATGCTGTTGAACAGGGTTTTTTCGCAATCAAAACACCTGAGACATTTTTAATTTTGTCTGAGGTGAATGTGCATCAGGAGTGGTTAAGAATTAACTAAAAGCATTGAAATCAAGAGTATATTCGGATATGGGTAAAAACCGCCAATTAGAGCTGCCATCGAGTTCTAATACATACTCATGATATTGTAACAAACTGGGGCGGTGTCCCACACTAATTAATGTGGTTTCCTTGGCTTTAAGTTGTTCATACAGCTTCTTCTCATTAGCTAAATCCAGCGCACTTGTAGCTTCATCTAGGATGACATAGCTAGGCCTACTTAGTAGGAGTCGCGCAAAGGCTAGGCGCTGTTGTTCACCTAAGGAGAGAACATTAGCCCAATCTAACTCAATTTCAAAGCCTCCAAATCTTTCTGGTAACTCTGCTAAGTTCACCTCTTCTAAGACATGGCGCATTTTACTTTCGCTGATATCATTGTCAGGGTTGGGGTAAAGTAACTGACTGCGCAACGAACCTAGAACCATATAAGGACGTTGGGGTAAAAACATGATCTCCGATAAAGCAGGACGGATAATCTGACCAGTCCCCGCATTCCATAATCCGGCGATCGCCCTTAATAAGGAACTCTTACCACTACCACTATGACCCACAATTACCAGACCCTCACCCGGTTGTAAGCTGAATGGTAAATCCCGAACTAAAGTGCGTTCATAGTTGGGGGTCAACAGGGTCACACGACGCAACGCTAGGTGAGAATCTTCTGTGATATCAATAGTCGTCATTCCTGATGGGGTTTGGTTTGTGGTTTCCAGGACTGCGGCTAAGTCCCCCATCCGTTCAATCCCCGCTGCAAAAGCTGTTAAATTTTCAAACTGACTCACCACCACAGATAAAGCCCGGAAAATCTGACTAAAGGCGATCGCAGCTTGGGTAAATGTCCCAAATTCAGTATCACCCGCAAAGTAAATTGGTGCAATCACCAAATAAGGAAGGGCTGAAACAAAATAATTATAGCTGGTAGTAAAAAAGCCTAAATTCCGTTGCCAATTGATCAACAACTCAAAGTTACGAATAGCCTGTAAAAAACGCTGTTTAAGCTGTAGTATTTCTTCTGTTTCACCTTGGTAAAAAGCGATGGATTCGGCGTTATCCCGCACATGAACCAAACCATAACGAAAATCAGCCTCGCGTTTGAGTTGATTAAAATTAATGCCTATTAACCTTTGACCCAGCCAAGCGGTTACCACAGTCCCAAAGATAGCATACACGACCAGAGCCACCGATAGGGAAACAGAAATAGATAATAAAACCCCAGTAAAAGAGATTAAAGTAATAACTGATGTCAGAATCAGTAATGAAAAAGATAAACTAGTCCGGGTAAATGCTCTAATATCCTCAGCAATCCGCTGGTCTGGGTTATCAATTTTCTGATTAAAATTAATTTGGTAATAAGCACGATTTTGGAAGTATTTATCAATAAAATGGTTTGTCAACCACTCCCGCCATTGTAAACCCAACTTGTCTTGCAGATAGCCAAACATGACAACAATGGGAGTACCAACGACTAATAGCCCCGCATAAATGGTAATAAATCGCCAAAAAGTTGATGTATCTTGCGTTTGGGGAAAAGTCGCCAAAGCAGTATCAACATTCCGGAAAATAAAGCTAATACTGACATTAATACCATTAACAGCTAGTGCCAAGACTAGCAACAGTCCTAGTAATCCCCTAGCTTGCCATTTTTTTTCCGAAAACCAGTAGGGTTTGGCTAGCTTGAGAAATTTTTGCCACAATTGAGGGTCTAATCGTTTTGGTGGGGTTATTGTACTCATTGCCAAGTTTAAGAACATCTAATAGTAATTCTGTATGACAATTCGCCAAAGTGAAAACCGCAAAACACGGAAATTAAACACAGATACCCATTTAGATTGTAGTCTGGAGATTTCAAAGTTCAGTGGTACACGCAATTCTTGAGCGATCTGGGTATCCAGGAAGGTAAACAGGAAATAGCCCTTAAGCTAGGGGAAGGGATGACAATAGAAGCGATCGCCCGAGTTACTGGATTATCTGTAGAAGTAGTACAAAAATTACAGCAAGAATACCAGCCATGATAGAATTTTGTGATGTTTGATAACATCACAAAATTCATCGCGGAAACATTTGCCACCGACTTAGCAACATGGCTATTGGGAAAACCCGTAGACTTAACCCAGTTAAGTCCCAAAGAACTATCTAGTGAGCCTATCCGTGCTGATGCTCTGATTTTACTGCAATCAGAGGAGGTAATTCTACATCTAGAATTCCAAACCCAGCCAGATGCGTCCATTCCCTTCCGGATGGCGGATTATCGCCTGCGAGTGTATCGCCGCTTTCCCCAAAAAAGTATGTACCAAGTAGTGATTTATTTAACAGAGACTAAATCACCAGAGGTATATAAAGACAGATTTGAAATTGACAGCTTACAACATGAATTTAGGGTAATTCGGCTGTGGGAACAACCAACAGCAGTATTTTTAGGGAGTGCAGGATTACTACCATTTGCAGTGCTAAGTAATACTAATAATCAAGCTACAACATTACAAAGGGTGGCTGATGAAATCAACAAAGTAGCTGACAAGAGAATGCAAAGTAATCTGACAGCATCCACAGCAGTTTTAGCTGGGTTAGTATTAAAGCAAGAAGTGATTCAACGCTTATTACGGCAGGATATTATGCGCGAATCAGTGATTTATCAGTTGATTAGAACTGAAGGGAAACAAGAGGGTATACAACAAGGTATACAACAAGGTATACAGGAAGGTAAACAGGAAGGTAAACAGGAAATAGCCCTCAACTTGCTAGGGGAAGGGATGACAATAGAAGCGATCGCGCGAGTTACCGGATTATCTGTAGAAGTAGTACAAAAATTACAGCAAGAATACCAGCCATGATAGAATTTAGTGATGTTTGACAACATCACTAAATTCATCGCGGAAACATTTGCCACCGACTTAGCTAGGGTTTAGTATAACAGGACAATAACCATATTGCCCTGCTTAGTGTTGATATTTCCGTCAACAAGGCCCATTAATTAGCCTTGGGGCTTTGTCAACGTCTAAAACCATACTCAAGAGTAAAAAACTGGGGCTTCAAGTCGGCTAAGGGTTCCCTGAGTTTACTTAGTTCTGCTTCTGGTCCGTGAATTTCCAAACGAGTCAGCTCGGCAATTTTCAGGGCTTCTTCGAGTAAGTAACCAACATTATCAAGATGAGTTAGCAGTCCCTCTGCATCTTCATACCCTTCACGACAGTGAACTTGGTCTTGATCAAAACTAAATCCATAATAGAGACACCTAGATTCCTCACTAGTTTTTTTGACAAACTGCTCACACAAATCCTTGAAAGCGTCTAGCTTCCCACTATTAACTTGGAAGTAGGGGACAATGGTACAGCATTTATCTTCAGTGGGCATAAATTTATTGTAGTAATTGTTAACGTGGTTATCTACCTGAAATTACATTTACCACGTTTTTAAGCAAACTTATTTGGTTAAATGCCGATTTTAGATATTTTCCTCTACCTTTGCTATCTCCAATAGTGTTTTTAAAACCGAATCGGGATTAAGACTAATAGAATCAATTCCTTCTTCCACTAAAAACCGCGCAAATTCTGGGTAATCGCTGGGTGCTTGTCCACAAATGCCGATTTTACGCTGCTGCTTTTTAGCGGATTGTATAGCCATTTTGACCATTTGCTTAACTGCTGGGGTGCGTTCATCAAACAAATGTGCTACTAATGCCGAATCTCTATCTAATCCTAGGGTTAGCTGGGTTAAGTCATTGGAACCGATAGAAAAGCCATCAAAAACTTGTGCAAACTCCTCAGCCATAATCACATTACTAGGTAACTCACACATAACATAAACCTGTAAGCCATTGGCACCTTGTTTGAGATGATTTTTTGCCATTTCCGCCAACACTAAACGCCCCTCATCGGGAGTACGACAGAAGGGAATCATGGGGATGACATTAGTCAAACCCATATCATCTCGTACTCCCTTGATGGCTTGACACTCCAGAGCAAAACCTTCTCTGTAACCCGGGTCATAGTAACGTGATGCTCCGCGCCAACCCAGCATGGGGTTTTCTTCCTTGGGTTCAAACTGCTGACCGCCTAAGAGATTAGCATATTCATTGGTCTTGAAATCTGACATTCTCACAATTACCGGCTTAGGATAAAAAGCCGCCGCAATTCTGCTTATACCCTGGGCTAATTTATCGACAAAATATTGGGGTTTGTCTTCGTAAAGGGCGGTAATTTGATCAATTTTGGTTTTGACTTCATCCTCTAGCTTTTCATAGTGAATCAAGGCCATAGGATGAACTTGGATGTGGTTAGCAATAATAAATTCTGTGCGTGCTAAACCAACTCCGTCGTTGGGAATTGCAGATAAACTTAATGCTTCTTGGGGGTTACCCACATTCATTAAAATTTGGGTACGGGTGCGGGGTAAGTTTTCTAAAGCAACTTCTTTAATTTCAAAGGGTAACAAGCCATGATAAACTCTACCTTCATCACCCTCGGCGCAAGAAATGGTAACTTCTTGACCGGTTTTTAATATGGCTGTAGCATTGCCACATCCCACAATTGCGGGTACTCCCAATTCTCGCGCAATAATGGCTGCATGACAGGTGCGCCCACCAGCATTAGTAATAATCGCCCCGGCGCGTTTCATAATTGGTTCCCAGTCTGGGTCTGTTCTCTGTGTTACTAATATGTCTCCTGGTTCAAACTGTTCAATCTTATTGACATTTAAAATTAGCTTAACTTTACCTTGAGCAATGGCTTCGCCAATGGCGCGACCAGTCACTAGGGGTTGGGGGGGGTTGGCTTCCTTATGGGTTTTAACGAAGTGATAGCTGCGTAATAGGTTTCCTGTTTTCTGTGATTGGACTGTTTCGGGACGGGCTTGGACAATGAATAATTGATTAGTAATACCATCTTTAGCCCATTCAATATCCATGGGGGAGTAATTACCGTTGGCTTGGGTATAGTGGTCTTCTATTAAACAAGCCCAATATGCCAGTTGGAGGATTTCGCTATCACTGAGGGCAAATTTACCTTGTTCTGTTTCCGGGACTGGGACATTTTTTGTATGTTTTGAGCCATCATCATAAATCATTTTTAGCTCTTTGCTGCCCAATTTCTTATCGATGATGGGGCGAAAACCTGCTTTTAATGTCGGTTTAAATACGTAGTATTCATCGGGGTTGACGGTTCCTTGAACTACGTTCTCTCCTAAACCGTAGGCGGCGTTAATTAGTGCTGCATCTTTAAACCCGGTTTCGGTGTCAATGGAGAACATGACCCCGGAGGTGGCTAGGTCGGAACGGACCATTTTTTGAACGCCGACGGTGAGGGCAATGCTAAAGTGGTCAAATCCCTTGGTGTGGCGATAGGAAATGGCGCGATCTGTAAATAGGGATGCAAAGCAACGATGACAAGCTGCTAGGACTCCCTCTACACCGACCACATTTAAGTAGCTTTCTTGCTGTCCGGCAAAACTAGCGTCGGGAAGGTCTTCGGCGGTGGCGCTAGAACGGACTGCTACATCTGTGTCTTGGTGATATTTCTTACATAATTTTAGATATGCGGTGGCGATCGCATCCCGTAAGTCTTGAGGAAACGGTGTTTCCATGACTAGCAATCGGGCTTTTTTGCCTCGTGCTTTTAAATTTGTGACATCTTCAACATCCAAGTCAGCAAACAGTTGACGTAATTTGGCTTCTAACCCTGCTGAGGCGATGAAATAGCGATAAGCGTAGGCGGTGGTAGCAAATCCCGTGGGGACGTTTACCCCTTGATGTGTCAGTTGTTGAATCATTTCTCCCAGTGAGGCATTTTTCCCACCTACTAGGGGTATATCACTAATACCAATTTCATCAAACCAGAGAATGAGTGATCGCGCTTTATCAGATTGAAAACCTGTATTCTGAGATACTGTAACCATCTGTATTACCTCTCAAGTAGACGCTTTGGTTGTCAGTGATTCTTAAAATATTTTTCCCATGTCTAATTTTATCCTTAATACTTGAGATTGTGCTATTAGATGCAACAATATAGTTAGAAAATTAAATTTTCGAGATCATAACCAGAGCACAGTCCCAGATTGATCATACAATGGCACAACTAGAAAGACTACTACAAATGGCTGAAGATGAACTAACTCAATACAGTACTGATGCCCGCAAAATTGAAAAAATGCGCCGTAAAATCGGTTTGTCTGTATCGATGGTGGAACAGAGGCAAGTTAAAGCTGAACTATTAGCTACCATGAAACCTAATATTATTACTAATCTGGTGGAAGAACAAAGGCAAGCAGTAGCCTTACCATTTTGGGGCATTGCAGGGTTAGGTTTGTTATTCGGAATTTCCGTCAATCAACCGGTGCTTTTATTAGCAGGTGTGCTGGGGAGTGTAGCGGCTTTCCGAATCCAAAAGTGGGGATGGCAATTACAAGCGAAGCGTTTATTATTAAAAACTCTCGAAGATATTGAGGCACGGGTGTACCCACCCAGAAACTAAAGCGGACTTTACGTATATATCCGTAATTTTTGTGTATGATTAAAAACAATTTAGAGGTAACATCTTGCTCATGGTATAGAAATCTATTGCTAGCTGGTTAAAAATTCTTACCATAGATGAAATTAATTTACCAGATCATTCCAGCAAGAGATAATTACTGCTATGGTAATTGAATTGTAGAGTAATTGTAGAGTAAATATTAAGGATAAAATATTTAAGAATCCCAGGGTTAAACAAAACACCAATATTACTATATATGCTGTGGATCTTAGTATGACTGAAATTTAGGGTCAGGTCAATCAGGAGTTTGACAAAGATGGTAGGCTTAATTGGCACTCTTTGTTACTCATGAGATATCCAGTTAACTAAACAATAGCGAATCCTTGGTACAAGAGGTTAGCTAAATTACGAAAGTGACCATTGTGACTTTTAATATGCTCGTACTACTTAAGAAATAGGAGGTAGTAATTATGACTAAATATGATCAGATTTTTAATTCTACAAAGACCACCAAAGAATCACTGACTCCAGAAGAAGCAGTAGCAGCGATGGCAGTGGTGACAGAAATTGCTCATTATTCCATAGAGGAAGCGGATGCAGAAGTTTTAGCGAGTATCCTGTGGGACCTTGAAGTTTTTGAGGAATACTCAGAAGATGGAATTGCCCAAATAGTTCATAGACTGATAGACATTGCCGCAAATGAGGGACTGGGAAGCCTATTTAATGTTGCGAGTAAAAGCCTTACCCTGGAACTAGTGCTAGATGCTTTTGCTGTGGGGGTAATGGTGATTATAGATGAAGACGATTTAATTATCCCCAAAGACAAACAGCCGTATCTCAAGCAATTACAGAAAGCTTTAGACTTGGAAGATGAAGAAGCCTATGAAATCATACAAGAAGTAATTGCCGCCTATCAAGAAGGAGAAGAAGCACTTTACCTAGAAGACGAGAACGACATAATCATAGACAGAGATTATGGCGAAGATGTATATGAATCGCCCTCTGGTAATTTTTCAGTTCCCATTCCTGTTGACCCACGGCAGGGAGGTCAGGTAAAAAGTGAAGACGGGGTGGTGGGCTTTTTTGATAGTTTCGGTACTATGCTGAGAATTGATCATTACCCCATATCCTCAGAACAACTAGAACAGGTAGAATCTATTGGGCAGGAAGAATATTTGCAGTCAATTTTGCTCAACAAGTATGTTCCAGAAGTAATTTTTACTAATCTGCCCAAGGCAGAAGTCATATATACTGAGTATTTAAAAAACGCTATTGAAGGTTCTTTCTTTGCGTTAATTGATATGCCCCAGGGGTCAACAATTCCCCAAGCACAAAATAACGGTAATACCAGCAGACTAGACGCATACCGAGGGCTTTTAGCATTTATGCATTCTAACTATTTATATATAGTTAGCAGTCAGGAAAGCTTTGATAGGGGTGAAAAACCCAGTTCTATTAAAGAAGGAGCCGAGGAGATTAAGGAGAGTATTTTGGATTTTGTGGAAACTATAGACTTCATCGAAACCGATTAAAAGTTCCAAGGGGGTGAAAAACCCCCTTCTAGCTTAATTCTCTAGGCCAATTAGATGAAATCTGGTGGAAATAAGAGTGTTAAAACTCTTGTGGGGATCCCGTTGCTATAACGCAACCTTAAATTTAAGTTTTAGTTGATAAATCATCTGTGAGTAATGAATTAAATCCTAACTATTAAGCGCCGCAGCAAATCCAAAGCTGTATTAGCACTGACATGACGAATTAAAGCACGTCCCCGCATCGCTCCAAAGCGATACTCAAAACTAGTCACTTCATCCTGCGGTCCGGCTAAACCGATGTAAACTAAACCCACGGGCTTAGTATCAGTTCCTCCAGTGGGGCCAGCAATACCAGTAATACTTAATCCCCAGGTAGTTGACAGGCGGTTTTTCACCCCCATAGCCATTTGTTCAGCAACAGTAGCACTGACAGCGCCAAATTTATCTAAATCCTCTGGGTTCACTCCTAGTAACTTGACCTTGGCGGAGTTATCATAAGCAATTACCCCACCCCAAAAGTAATCAGAACTACCGGAAATATCCGTTAACATTTGTCCCAGTCCTCCACCTGTACAGGACTCGGCTACGGAAATAGTCTCAGTTTTAATACGTAATAATTTACCAACAACAGCGGCTAAAGTATCATTACCACTCCCGTAGTAATCTAACCCAGCAATGTCTTTTAGCTGTTTCTCCACAGGGGTAATTAAAGCCTCTGCGGCTTCTGTTGTGGGGGCTTTGGCGGAAATGCGTAATCTGACTTCGCCTTTACCGGCGTAAGGGGCGACGGTGGGGTTAGGTAAGTTAAAATACGGGGCAACTTTTTCTGCTAGAGCTGATTCACCAATACCCCAGAACTTTAAACTGCGGCTGTAAATAATTTCTTTTCCCCAACCTTGATTTTTGAGAAAAGGTACTGCTGTTTCTGTCCACATCTGATGCATTTCTGAGGGAACACCAGGAAAGGTAAAAATGGTTACATTAGGTCTGGGTTGCCAAATAATCCCTGGGGCTGTCCCACTGGGATTAGGTAAAATTTCTGCACCTTGGGGAATTAATGCTTGTTTGCGGTTGGTGGGGCTCATGACCCGACCTCGTTGGGCGAATTTATCGGTAATGTCTGCAATGATTTCTGGACGTTCTATCAAAGGAACGCCAAAAAAATCGGCGATGGTTTCACAGGTGAGGTCGTCGGGTGTGGGACCTAAACCACCGGTGAAAATCAGAATTTGCGCCCTTGATATGGCAATTTCTATGACTTGTTTGACTCTTTCTGGGTTATCGCCTACTACTGTTTGATAGTAGTGGGGTATTCCTAGTTGGGCTAGTTGTTGGGCTATATATTGGGAGTTACTATTCAGGATGTCCCCTAGGAGTAGTTCTGTACCAACACAAATAATTTCTGCACTCATGGAGGTGAATGGGGTTAAAGAGAGGTTTTTTTTGGTCAAGTCGCAAAGGCGCAAAGGTATCAGGATCTCAAGGTTTGATTTTTTATCCCCTCTGTTTTTGGCGGGTTTCTCAACCTATACAACTTCTACCTTTGCGCGAATTTAACTAAGCTAAGGCTGGTACGGGAATGTGCAGATGTGGGTACAAGGGGAAGCGATCGCACAATGCCGCTACCCGTTGGCGACAATCTTGTATTACTGTCTCAGAACCGGGGGAAAGTAGCCTATCAGCGATAATATTACCAATCTCGGTAAATTCTGCGATCCCCATACCCCGTGTAGTCATAGCTGGGGAACCCAATCTTAGACCACTAGTAACAAATGGTGATTGTGGGTCAAAGGGAACTGTATTCTTATTGGCGGTAATATTTACCTCACTCACCAGTTGATCAGCTTGTTTACCTGTGAGTCCAATATTCTGTAAATCTACTAACATTAAATGGTTATCTGTCCCATTAGACACCAGCTTTAACCCACGGGTTTGCAGTTGACTAGCCAAAGCCCGGGCATTATCAATTACTTGAGCCGAATACTGTTGAAAATCGGGTTTTAGTGCTTCGCCAAAAGCCACTGCCTTACCGGCGATGACGTGTTCTAGGGGTCCGCCTTGGCTACCGGGAAAAACTGACTTATCTAGCTTCTTACCCAACTCAGCATCCCGGGTCAAAATCAAACCACCACGGGGACCGCGGAGAGTTTTATGGGTCGTGGTTGTCACTACATCACAGAAAGGAATCGGGCTTGGGTGCAGACCGCTAGCCACTAAACCCGCAATATGGGCAATATCTGCTAGTAAGTAAGCTCCTACTTCATCGGCAATGCTGCGGAACTTTTCAAAGTCAATCACCCGGGGATAAGCCGAATATCCGCAGATTATGAGCTTAGGACGCTCCCTTAGCGCCTGCTCGCGGATTTGTTCGTAGTCTAGCTGTTCTGTTTCTTGACTAACACCATAGTGGCAAACTTGGAACCACTTTCCGGAAACATTTACCGGCGAACCGTGGGTCAGATGTCCACCGTGGGACAAATCCATCCCCATTATTTTATCACCTGGTTGCAACAATGTCAAGAAAACTGCAAAATTTGCCTGAGCGCCGGAGTGGGGTTGGACATTAGCATGAGCGGCACCAAATAGCTGTTTAGCTCGGTCGATGGCTATTTGTTCGATTTGATCAACAAATTCACAACCGCCATAATAACGTTTACTTGGTAAACCTTCGGCATATTTATTAGTTAATACTGAACCTTGAGCCGCTAGTACCGCAGCTGAGGTAAAGTTTTCACTAGCAATTAATTCTAGGTGCTGGCGTTGACGCTGTAGTTCTTGGTTAATTAACTCAGCGATGGCGGGATCGGAGTTAGCCAAAATTTCGGAATTGGTTTTAGTCACTGAAAGTTATCCTTGGTAGAAATTTGCTCAACAATCTGTTTCTAGTTCCTGTGGAGGAGGGATGAGGGCGTGTTTACCCTGGTACATTGAGGGTAAAACCCATAGCTCTTGAATCTCAAATTTTACCCTTGATGGGGAATAGGTTATTTTACCTTTCGTTACATACTTTGGTTTTTTAGGTCGTTATACATACAATAAGTTAAAGTTCACCGGATTTTTGAGTGCGATCGCGATTTTTTATGAGGTGAGCCATTGTTAGCATTTTGGAATCGGATGCGATGTTAGTCATTTTAATGGATAATCAAATCCTTGCTCCTGGGAAAGTTTGCCAATCTTGTTTACTGGCTGACGGTAGCGGTCAACCCCGTTGGTATGGGGGTCAACTGCGATGTGCTCAAGCTATTCACAAACTGGCGGCACAGCAAGCACAGCAATATGAATGTATGATGGGTTTCCGAATTGCCGATATTGAATAATCGGATTTTGCCGCTAGACTACATAACTGCGTTATCCTAGGCTCAAGTAACTCTTGAAATTTAGCCATAGGAGAACCCACAATGACTTGGCGCGGGTCTACAACGGTTCCTGACCGGATTTTTGCTTGTTTACCTTATTTACTCCCCCTGGTTGAAAGTCTCAGCTTTGGTAGCTTTTTGTTTGGACAGTTTCCTGTACTAAAATTGCTGTTTATCCCTTTGAGTCCCATAGTAGCAATTTATGGCAGTATTCCCTTTGCTAGTCTAATTATTTTCTTGGCTTTGTTTGCCCTGGTAATCAGAAACGAAAAAATAAATCACTTTATTCGTTTCAATACTATGCAAGCAATTCTTCTAAGCATTGTTTTATTTTTGTGTTCCATCCTACTGGAAGTTGTGGGTTTGGTTCCTGGTGCTGGCTTGGCCACAGAAACCCTCACAAACACCATCTTTATCGGCATATTAGCAGCATTTGTATATTCTGTAGCCCAATCCTTGTTGGGGCGTTATGCAGAAATTCCCGCCATTTCCGATGCAGTGCATATGCAAATACGGTAAGTGTTAACGTTTGGTGACTGTGTTCTCTAGGCGACCAATGCCTTCAATTTCTACCCGAATGCGATCGCCGATGTGTAATTGTCCTACGCCAAATGGCGTACCGGTAAGCACTACATCCCCTGGTAGTAGTGTCATCACCTGACTAATGTAGGAAACTAGGACATCAGGGGGAAATACCATCTCATCAATACAAGCAGATTGCACAGGAGTGCGATCGTCATTCAAGAAAGTCTGTAACCTCGCACCGGGATTTACTTCGCGCACAATCCAAGGACCTAGGGGACAGAAGGTATCAAAACCCTTGGCGCGAGTCCATTGGCCATCCTGTTGTTGTAAGTCCCTTGCCGTGACATCGTTAGCGACAGTATAGCCCCAAATTTTAGTTTGGGCTTCTTCTGGTGTGCAGTCACAAGTGCGATCGCCAATTACTAGTGCTAGCTCACCCTCGTAGTCCACCCGCTGGGACTGCGGAGGATACTTAATCTGTGTTTCCGTAGGAATAATAGACGTTGATGGCTTGAGAAATATTAATGGTTCTTTGGGGACTGTAGATCCCATTTCCTGAGCATGGTCTGCATAATTCTTCCCTACCGCCACTACTTTTGAGGGCGCACATGGGGTGAGAATTTGATAATTTTCCGGTTCTAGAATTAAATCCGTGGGTTGTCCTTCTAACCAGGGAGGAGCATCTAACACCTGCACGCTCAGGGATAGTTGTAGCAATCCATAGTAAATCTTGCCTTCTAGATTTTGAACTCGCACATAGCGCTGCGCCATAAACTTGATGAATATCCTTTTGTTTGCGATTACCAGCTGCTTTAGATTTTAGATTGGATCTAAAATCTAAAATCTAAAATCTAAAAATTGGCGCATTTGGCTCATAATTTTGCTGAAAAACTGATAAGATTATAATTCCTTGTTGCTGAGATGTTGATAATTATTAGTATCAGTGGTGATATTTTTGTATCAAATCACATCAGCAGCCCTTTGTCCATAAGGTGACTGAAAATCATGTCTATAGTTTACGAAACAATTTACATTCTCCGTCCAGACCTAGGAGATGAACAGGTAGAGCAAGCAATTGCTAAATACCAAAACTTGCTGACTGAACAAGGTGCTGAAAACATCGAAATTCAAAACCGTGGTAAACGTCGCCTAGCTTATGAAATTAAAAAGCATCGGGATGGCATTTATGTTCAAATGAACTACACAGGCCCCGGAAATGCCATCGCTGTTATGGAACGTGCTATGCGTTTGAGTGAAGAAGTAATTCGTTACTTGACCATTAAGCAGGAACTACCAAAGGAAACAGCACAAGCAGAAGCAGAAGCAGAACAGACAGAAGCTGTTGCTGTCTAACAAGGCAATGTCACACTTGCGTAGCTGATCCCTTGAAAACAAGAATCCCCGAGTTTTTAATTCGGGGAATTTCAACGTTACAATCTGACCATAGGTGAATATATCAAGCCACCACTAGATTTTT
This sequence comes from Anabaenopsis tanganyikae CS-531, assembly GCF_029891675.1. NCBI lineage: Bacteria > Bacillati > Cyanobacteriota > Cyanophyceae > Nostocales > Nodulariaceae > Anabaenopsis > Anabaenopsis tanganyikae. The sequence goes on along the minus strand of NZ_JANQDF010000020.1, from coordinate 4,162 downwards.
ATCATGGCTGTGAGTGAAAATATCCTCATAAGTATCAAAAATTTCAAATACTGAGTCCAGCTGTGTTAGCTCCAAAATTAATCTCACCGGAGCTTGTACGTTACACAAAACTAGACGACAATTATTTTCACGCGCAGAAGTTAGTCCATTGATGAGGGGGACTAATCCTGAACTGTCCATGAAATCTACTTCTGACATATCAAGAACCCAGAGTTGATGAGGCCGGGGTACCACTTCAAGCATCTGTTTGCTAAAAGCCATTCCACCTTGCAAGTCTATACTGCCGTGGGGCTTAAATAAAACTACTTGATCTTGTGAGATAATCATGAATTTAACAAACTAGTTGGAACACGTGACAGAACAGAAATTTGACATCAATACTGATTCGGTTTCAACGACAAAATCACTGTTTTATCTTTAAAATGTCGTATAATTTATTATGACTCATATAAGTATACGCATGATTGTTTACTAATTTCGGTATCAAGGGTATCTTTTACCATATCTTTATATCTTACCATACCATTGATAAATATTTAATAAAAACTGCTAAATAAAGTTGCATAAATATACATTTAATGCTTGGGGATGGAGTCAAGGTTTGGAGAGACGTGTAAATCTGCATCTAAAAATCTCCTTGACAAGTAAGTGGCAATCTGGAAATTTCAATTGTGGAAGCAGCTTGATTGACACCTCAGCCATAGAAGCGCCAAGATATATAAAAGGTAAAAAATTGTAAAGGCGGCGGTGCGGGATGTCTGTTGATCTGATTTCACTAGAAAACATCCAGGAATTTGCTCACCAGTATGGTTACTGGGCAATTTTTTGGGGAATTTTGCTAGAAAATTTGGGCATTCCTCTTCCTGGTGAAACCGTAACCCTAGTGGGCGGGTTTCTCTCCGGTAGTGAGGAACTAAACTATTGGTTAGTTCTTAGTGATGCCGTTGCAGGTGCTGTCATTGGTGGTGCTTGCGGCTATTGGCTTGGTAAATGGGGCGGCTGGCCTTTTCTAGTAAAAATAGGTAAACTCTTTCGGATTTCCGATGAGCGGTTATTGAATATTAAAGATCAATTTAGTGAAAATGCGACTAAAGCCGTATTTTTTGGGCGTTTTTTCGCATTGTTACGGATTTTTGCCGCACCACTGGCTGGTATAGCCGAAATGCCTTTCAGAAAATTCTTTTTGTACAACTTAGCAGGAGCCACCGCCTGGGCCAGTCTCATGGTAACCTTAGCTTTCTTTGCTGGTAGAGTTGTCTCCCTAGAACAACTAGTTGCTTGGGTGAGTCAATTTGCGATCGCAGCCTTACTAATCCTTGTTACCTTGATTGTCATACCCATCTGGTTAGAATCCCGCCAGGTCAAGGGCGCGGCCGGTGAGTAAGTAGGTGAGTAGGTCACAATACAGTTCAGTTAAGGGTAAGAAGCTTATTAGTGATGTGAAACTTCGGAGCTTCTACTCGTTTTCCAATACCTCTGTGTTTTGGCTTTTTAGAACAAAACTTTGATACAGGTTTTTTCACAACCCTGGGGTTAGTACGGTGAATTCGTTCGGGTAACAACGTATCCAGAATCTCTATGGTTAACCAATCGAAAAAAGGGGGAATTCTTCTGGCTGTAAGCGTTGAAACTTAGGAATAGCACGACGAATGACCCCTAATGTTCCTGTAAAACTCAGACGTAATGGTGGAACCCCGGCAGTAGTTGCGGCTTGAAACATTAACACCCTGACTGACCAATGTCCCAACAACCAGCCATATATTTCCTGCACTACTTCGCGTGGTGTTTGGGAACGAACGTGAGTTTTTCGCACTAAAAGGTGTATTTTCAATTCATCAATGGTATTTTCTACTTCCCAACGCTGATGATATTCTCTAGCTAACAACTGTGCCGGAAATTTTTCAATATCTAATAAGCTAGTAATCAAGCGATATGGCGGTAAGCGAAGCCATACCGTAGGCTTATCGCTTGTTCAATTGCCGTTGCTGGAATAGCCATCTCGATTGCTTTGAGCAAGTCACCATTTTGTATATCGGGACACACCAACGAAAAATCTCTCAGATGCACCACACTTAATTTCCATTCTTGGGAACAATGCTTAATTTACATGACTTTGAGGCTTAACTGAACCGTATTGACACCCACCCAACCACATACCTTTGATATGACACAAGTTTCCTAGCCCCAATGTCGGAGCCGTATCTTACCACCATATTCTGAGTTTTGGGTAGTGTGAGAAGACACTATTTCTCAAGTGATATAAACTAGAGATTAATTGGTTTTAGAAAGCACCAAAAGTATGTATAACTGGAAACGATTCTGGTGTTCAACCACAGGAAATATCAGGCTTGACTATGGTGGATTTTTAGATGACCCAGAATCAGAATATGGGCGTTTGGCTAATGCTGAGGTAGTTTCATTTAGCAAAATATCCCATATTTCCTGCCTAATACTGTTGGGTGAACCAGGTCTTGGTAAGACCACAGCAACTCAGGAAGCATACAAGCAAGTTCGTGACCAAGTACGTGAATCCGAAGATACTTGTTTGTGGTTTAATCTCGGTGATTATGATTCTAAAGAAGATTTGTGTGAGGCCATTTTTCGCAACGAAACATTTACAACTTGGCTGCACGGACATCATAAACTACATCTGTTTCTCGATAGTTTAGATGAAGGTTTACTCTCGATAAAAATACTTGTCAGAATTTTAAAGAACGAGATAAAAAATCTTCCTACAGATCGCCTTTATTTTCGGATTACTTGTAGAACATCAGTTTGGTTAGAAAGTTCTAGCTTGGAGCAAAAACTTAAGGACAAATGGAAAGAAGCTAGTACAGGAATATACGAACTAGCCCCCTTACGCAGGATAGATGTTACTGAAGCTGCTCAAGCGAATGGTGTAAATTATGAAAAATTTATACAGGAAATTTTAAATAGAGAAGCTACTCCACTCGCTATTAAACCAGTTACATTAAAATTCCTCCTCAGCACCTATTCTAAAAATGAACAATTTCCTCCTTCTCAAAAAGAACTATATGAGCAGGGTTGTCTACACTTGTGTAAGGAAGTTAACCCAGACCGTCTAGAGTCAGGATTCAGAGTTAGATTAAATGAGTATCAGCGTTTAATAATAGCAGGCCGTATTGCGGCTGTGATGATTTTTGCTAACCGATCTGCTATTTGGACAAGTCCGGAACTGACAGATATACCTAATTCAGATATAGCTATTCTGGATTTATGTGTAGGCAAAGAAAGTATTAATCAGCAAGATTTTTTTGTCGAAAAAGATGATATCCGCGAAGTTTTATCTGTTACAGGTTTATTCTCTTCTCGCGGCACTAATCGTATGGGTTTTGCTCACCAAAGCTACGCTGAATTTCTTGCAGCATGGTATTTGGTTCAGCATAAGATACCGTTAGTTCAAGCAATGAGTCTGATTGTTTCACCTGAAGACCCAGAACGCAAATTAGTTCCTCAGCTTCATGAAACTGCTGCATGGTTAGCTAGTATGAAGACTGATATTCTTCAGGAAATTGTCAAAACTGACCCAGATGTATTGTTGCGAAGTGACATTCCTACAAATGCAAAATTTCGTGAACAAATAGTCATACCTGCAAGACTTCCATCACTGGCTGTCTTTCTGTCGTGGCAATGTCTGTGTAATAGTTGTAGGTTTTTATATTCATCTTTTCCACCTTTGGAGATGGGTAGGATGTGGTCTACTTCCATTACATCACCGTCCTTAAAGTAATGCCCACATTCTGGACATTTACCCTTTTGCCTTTTAAGTAGGGTCGCTACTCTTTTATTGGCTTCAGGATGGTTTGTCATTCTTGAACTCCAATATACCCAATTACCGTCAAATGGTGAGGCATTGCTTTTAACCTTAACATGACGTACAATAGGAGTTTCTGGGTGTCTATACAGTTTGATGAATTTATCCTCCGTCTTAACTGCAAATTCCCAGTTATTACCTCCAATGGTATGCCAATACTTATTGGTTATCCATTTATCAGCTTTATTGGGGTGTCGGCGCTTTGCCCATCTGTACAATCGTTGATAAACCTGATTAGAGATACTATTGAAGATTTCTTTACTTACTACTGATGAGTAGTAATTACACCATCCTTTAATTATCTGGTTGAGTTTACTTATCATCACC
>NZ_JANQDF010000019.1:0-84862 GCF_029891675.1 Anabaenopsis tanganyikae CS-531 | reverse complement strand
AAGACCACCGAAGACAAGGAAGGAAAGTGGACAAAGAAGATTTTATACGGACAATGGTCTTTTAATGGGCTATTTTTCTTACTAAGAATACAGACTTTGTACTGTTTTTCTCCGGTGGTCACCTTGTCCACCTTGTCCACCTTGTCTTGTCCTTGTAAGGGGAGGGGATTGGATTTGATTGTTTCGGTTCCCCATTCCCCATTCCCCATTCCTCATTCCCCATTCCCTGTTCCGGTGTTCCCTGTTCCCTAAGATAAAAATTACCTGTTGAAAACTTATCAAACATCCTCTAAGTACGTGAGACCTCGTAACTAAAATAACTATTGTTAAGTGATATTACAAAATTTGCCAAAATATTGAGAAATTGACTGCAAGCCAAACATGGCTTTAACGTAGAACCTATAGGAGAGCTAGTCCTAAGCTGGCTATTTTATAGACAAAACTATACTTATGCTTACAAGCATTGACATAAGTGAGTTAATAAAATCGCCCACTTGATATATAATACGATATTAAGTATTGAATTAAGACTATTGCCAACGCGAAAACCAAGCAATGATAGCGGTAGTCTTTCTTGTAAATCTTAAGAGAAATATCGCGTCTGGCTAAGGCGTGCAAGTCTACTAAGGGATAACCGCTCCCATGCCCCCGTTGAAGTAGAAAGTAAAGTCTAGCTTTGTCTAGGTTTTATATAGCAGACAGCTAAACGTCGAAAAAATATCACCACGCTCTAAGATTAAACGCGGTGAATCTGGAAACCTGTGTAAACAGGGGATTATATCTGAGACTGTCAAACTTCTGAGTTGTTCTCGGTTAAACGTTGTTGTTTAAGGTTTTGTAATTGCTCTAACAAAGAATCTACTTCTGCTTGGAGGTGTTGAAGTTTCGCGTGTTGGTCTTCTTGATAATAAGACTTGGTGACATCGCTAACCCAGAGAGTCTGGGAGGGACGTTCGGAAACACTAGATGAACAAGTAGGCATTGTTAAATAAATTTCCTAAATTGACTCACACCATCTATATAAACATCATAATAACGTTAAGTTAAGATTAGTTAAACAGTTGTATATATTTAATCATATAAACTCATACTTGGCTAGTGTATTTATAAGTGAAGGTAATGGTATCCCCTGAGTTACACACAGAATTTATGGCTGGGAAGGGAGAGTAGTGTGATCACAAAGGAGGATTTCACATAAAATAAAAATCATCAGTGAGACGTTGGCACTCAATGTGGATAATATTCTTATAGAATGAAAAATCTAGAAAATAGCACCTCAAAAGGAGAAATTAAGTTTTTCCCTTGCCAATGGAGGGCTTACCCATCCCCAATCCTTAGTTAAAAACTTTTAAAACCTGTGACTGTGAGTTTGTCTGTTGTTAAATCTACTCGCCAACCTTGGCCCGGACTGATAGAAGCCTATCGCGAATATTTACCTGTAAGCGAGAAAACGCCGGTTGTTACCTTACTAGAGGGTAATACTCCCTTGATTCCAGTACCGGCCATCGCCGAACGCATTGGCAGACAGGTAAAAGTATTTGTCAAATACGATGGTCTTAACCCCACTGGTAGCTTCAAAGATCGGGGTATGACCATGGCAATCACCAAGGCTAAGGAAGCTGGGGCTAAGGCAGTAATTTGTGCTAGTACAGGGAACACCTCAGCGGCGGCGGCAGCTTATGCTAAACGTGGCGGGATGAAGCCTTTTGTGTTGATACCCGATGGCTATGTAGCCTTGGGTAAGTTAGCACAGGCTTTGTTGTACGGTGCGGAAGTTTTAGCAATCAAAGGGAATTTTGACCGCGCCCTGGAAATTGTGCGGGAAATGTCCGAAAGCTATCCCATTACTTTAGTTAATTCTGTGAATCCCTACCGTTTGGAAGGACAAAAAACCGGAGCATTTGAAGTGGTAGATGCTTTGGGTAATGCTCCAGACTGGTTGTGTATCCCAGTGGGTAATGCGGGAAATATCACAGCATATTGGATGGGGTTTTGTCAATATCACCAAGGCGGAAAATGCGATCGCCTACCGCGGATGATGGGATTCCAAGCCGCAGGGGCTGCTCCCCTGGTAAATGGGCATCCTGTTACCCATCCCGAAACCATCGCCACAGCTATACGTATTGGTAACCCTGCTAGTTGGGATAAAGCCATGGCTGCCCAATCTGCTAGTCAAGGTAGTTTTAAAGCCGTTACCGATGAGGAAATTCTCGATGCTTATAGACTTTTAGCATCATCAGAAGGTATTTTCTGTGAACCCGCCAGCGCTGCATCTGTAGCCGGTTTATTGCAGGTTAAAGACCAAGTTCCCACAGGGGCGACAGTGGTTTGTGTCCTCACCGGGAATGGTTTAAAAGACCCAGATACAGCTATTAAACACAGTCAGAGCCAATTTAAACAAGGCATTGATGCTGAAGTAGGGGCAGTAGCCCAAGCAATGGGATTTTAATTATTTGGTATCAGCTGACTGTCAGTGGGGGCTACACCAACTTTTTCTTGGACAGGTAGCCCCTAAATTCATGTATGGCGGATTTTGGTTATGTGGTGAAGATGTTCTGTTAAAGTTTTTTACCTAGCGATCCAATATGAACCAAAAGAGGGATAAATAAGAATAGTTTTATCTAAGTGATTCTCCCCTTAGTTCTTCTATGACTTATTGCCTCAGAATTGCCGATATTCCCACTAATGAGCGTCCACGGGAGCGTTTAATGAGCCACGGTGCTAAAACTTTGGCTACAGCTGAGTTAATTGCAATTCTTTTAGGTACTGGCCAGGGTCCAGGAAAACTTTCGGCTGTAGGATTAGGACAATATATATTACAAGAACTAAGTAAACATCAACGTGACCCCCTAGCAGTTCTGCGAGAGATTAACCCAGCGGAATTAATGCAAATTCCTGGTATTGGCCCAGCCAAAGCCACCACTATCTTAGCGGCAATTGAATTGGGGAAACGTACCTTTCAATTTCGCCCATCAGACAGTACACCCATTGATAACCCCGTTGTGGCTGCGGCTGCACTTAGTCAAGATTTAATGTGGCAAACACAAGAACGTTTTGCAGTGTTGCTGTTAGATGTGAAAAATCGGTTATTGGGAACCCAAGTAATTACTATTGGTACCGCCACGGAAACCTTAGCATCCCCGCGAGAAATTTTCCGAGAAGTCATTCGTCAAGGTGCAACCCGGACAATTATTGCTCATAATCATCCTTCAGGTAATGTGGAACCTAGCCCAGAAGATATAGAATTAACCCGTCAATTATTAGCAGGGGCGCGGCTTTTAGGCATTCCATTATTAGATCACTTGATTTTAGGTAATGGTAATCACCAAAGTTTACGTGAAATTACGACACTGTGGAATGAATACCCCCAAGGTGATTAATAGAAAATGGGAGTGACTGTTATTGCCACTCCTAGAGCCACGGATCAAGAAACTTGAAGATATTACTTACTGTTCCCCTTGCTACCATTCCCATTCCGCATTAGCACACGTTCAGCAAGTTTATCTGGTACTTCCTGGAAATGGTCATGTTCCCAGTGGAAAAACCCAACACCCAGGGTGAGCGATCGCAACTCTATAATAAAGTTTTGCATCTCAGCTTGGGGCAAGTATGCAGATACATGATCCCAGTTTTGCCAATCATCTTTGCCCTCATATCCTAAAATCTGCCCTCTTCTACCACTCAATAATTGCAGTACCTTAGAGGTAAATTCGCTCGGTGTTGTCACTCGCACCCGCAGAATCGGTTCTAGCAGAGTCGGTTTAGCCTGGGGTACTCCCGTTTGCATTGCCAATCGTGCAGCCTGTTTAAAAGCTTGTTCAGAACTATCAACGCTGTGATAAGAACCATTAGTGAGAGTGACAGCCACATCTACCATGGGAAACCCCAAAGGCCCATGTGTTAAAAACTCCCGCACACCCATTTCTACACCAGGAATATACTGTTTAGGAACTACACCCCCAACTATAGTTTCATCGAAGTTAAAACCTTTTCCCCGTGCTAGGGGTTTGATATCCAGGAAAACATCACCAAATTGGCCGTGACCACCACTTTGATGCTTGTAGCGTCCATGAACCGCAGCCACAGTTTTACTGATGGTTTCTTTATATGGTACTTGCGGCTGATGAGTTGTCATCGGTAAGTGATATTTGCGCCGCAGTCTGTCTAGGGCGACTTGTAAATGAATTTCACCTTGACCCCAGAGAATGACCTCATGAGTGTCCCCGTGTTGCTCCCAAGCCAAGGAAGGATCTTCTTCTAACAACTTGCTCAGGGAACTGCTGAGTTTTACTTCATCATTGTGTCTTTCCGGTGTAATCGCCAAAGCATAGACTGGCCTTAACTGTTCTGCTTTGGGTAATTCCTTCACCGGGGTTTGTGTAGAAATTGTCTCTCCTGTGTTGATACCCTCTAAACGGCTCAAAGCGACAATTTCACCTGCACCGACTTGATTAACTAAATGCTGTTGTTGTCCCATGAGGCGGTAAATTCCCCCAGTCCGAACACCATTTAGGACAATACCATCAGTTAATTCACCTCGCCACACACGCACTAAGGAGAGTTTGCCACCTTGGGGGGTATAGTAAGTTTTTAATATCTGGGCTAAGGGGTGATTCCCTTTGATATTTCTTAAACGACGTTCTGCTGTGGTTTCTGATTCCGGCGCTTCTCGTTGTAGTGCTTCTAACAGAGGTCTGACACCATAATCTTTTTCTGCTATACCAAAGAACACCGGAACTACCAAATCCGCCCCTAATTCTAGTTTTAAGTCTTGAATAATTTCTTCTTGGGGTGGTTCAATGTCTTCTAAAAGTTTTTCGAGTAGGTGGTCGTCAAAATTCGCCAAAGCTTCGAGCATTTCCGACCGGGCGATTTGTTCTTCTGCTTTTAAATTTTCAGGAAAAGGAATCAAATCAGCAGGTGCGCCTGGGTGATATTGATATGCTTGTTCACTCACCATGTCGATAAATCCGGTGAGTTGTTCCCCTTGCATGATTGGGTATTGGTGAGCTACCAGAGGACGACTAGAAACTGCTTTGAGTGCGTGTAATGTTTCTAAAACGTGAATATTTGCCCTATCCATTTTATTCACAAACACCAGATGGGGAATTTCCCAATCATCCAGGAATTTAAATAAGGGCGCTAGGGTCAAAACCCGTTCGCTGATGGGTTCACAAACGACAATTGCCGCGTCAACTCCTATTAAAGTATTGTAGGTTTCTTGGGCAAATTCTACCGAACCCGGACAATCAATAAAGGTAAAACGAGTGTCTTTAAACTCTGTACTGGCGGCGGTGACTTCCACACTCATATGGCGATCGCGCGATTCTGGCGCACTATCCCCCACCGTGTTACCATCCTTCACATTACCCGGGCGCGAAATTGCCCCACTGACAAATAATAAGCTTTCTAGTAGTGTGGTTTTTCCACTTAAATAAGGTCCAACAATTGCAACGTTCCGCGAACCCGATTTTACTTTTTCGTTCATAAAACCCCTCTTGCGGTAAGTCAGTCTTACCTGCATGATTCTTGTTCAGGAGTATCAAATACTTTTCTGCCAGAAAAATAATTCCTTCCTTAACTTGTCATTATCCTGCCTTTAACCACAATTGCCAGAAATTGTATTTTATCGTAAGGTTGACCTTGATTTTTTTTAAGATAAAAATAACTTTAATATACAATATTAAAGATTTGTAAATATTTGATAATTACCGACCCTTTTTATAGCATTTGTTAGGCTGTTATACTACTTGTATGCACCAAGATACAAGTGATTTTCTATTATTATTCACAGTATTTACCCAGGGTAGGCAGGAGTTATACTGAGCATGTGGATAGCTTGCGTCGCCTAGCCATAGTATGCCCAAACGAGAAGATTTGTGACATTAAAATGTGACTTGATTTATTTGAAAAGTGGTGTATACATACAGCTAAAATTGGGGTGTGAACCTCTTTGAGACGTATCTTTTTGTACCCTTATAGATAGATGAATCATTCCTTGAGCATGAGTAAAAATCAAATAGTCACCTCAAGGAGAATCAATGTATGACTACAGGTAACGGTCAATCTCAACAACCCATTAGCAACCTAGAGTATGACTTCCTCACCGTGCTGCATAATAAAGCTGAAGCAGTCAAGGCTTATGACTGCTACATCAAAGATGCACAGGAAATGAACTCTCAGCCCTGTGTAGAATTATTTCAAAAGTTGCGACAGTTGGAAATAGAACAAACCCAAGAAGTTCGCCACCATTTGCAACAAGTGATGCAGCACGGCAAGATGTAATAACAGATGTAATAAAGCCTTTTTCAGGCTCATGAAGTACACACCAATTCCCTATTCCCTATTCCCTATTCCCTGTTCCCTGTTCCCTCAAACTAAAAAAAATTGTACCTCACGAGCATGGGAAATGCTATAACATTGCAAATACAAAACTCTATTGACAATCCCCGCTCTAAAGAAACGGGGATTGTTGATCTGTGAAGAATTTCCTACTACTTAGCATCTTAGCAAAAAAAAGCGGGTACTCGACCCGCCAGCAGAGAAATATAAAATTCAACTATCAATCGGTACTTAGAGGGAAATTTCTGGCGCGCGCAAAGAAATCTGTGATGCTTCTTTCTCCTGTGCTAAAGTCGGTACAGAATGACGTAATCTTGCCGTTAACTGTACTGTTGTGGCATCATACATCTGGGTCAGTAACTTAGGATAAAACCCAATACCAATAATTGGCACTAACAAACAAGCAATGATAAACACTTCCCGGGGTTCAGCATCTATTAGAGCTTGGTGGGAAACTAACTCTTCGTTTTCTTGACCATAGAAAATTTCCCGTAACATAGACAGCAAATAAATTGGAGTTAAAATTACCCCCACAGCCATCAGGAACACCACGATAACTTTAAAAGTGGAGCTATAAGCATCACTGGTGGCAAAACCCACAAACACCATTAATTCAGCCACGAAACCGCTCATTCCTGGTAATGCTAAAGAAGCCATGGAACAAGTGGTAAACATAGCAAAAATCTTTTTCATCCTCTTACCCACACCACCCATTTCATCTAACATCAGGGTGTGTGTCCGGTCATAAGTTGCGCCCACAAGGAAGAACAAACTCGCCCCAATTAACCCGTGGGAAACCATTTGTAAAACCGCCCCACTCAGTCCCAAATCGGTAAAGGAAGCAATACCAATGAGGACAAAACCCATGTGAGAAATTGAAGAGTAGGCAATTTTCCGCTTCAGGTTGCGCTGGGCGAAAGATGTTAGGGCGGCGTAGATGATATTAACCACCCCCAAAACCACCAATACAGGGGCAAAATAAGCGTGAGCATCGGGGAGCATTTGGGCATTCATGCGAATTAAGGCATAACCGCCCATTTTCAGCAGAATACCTGCTAATAACATATGTACTGGGGCTGTAGCTTCACCGTGGGCATCTGGTAGCCAAGTATGTAAGGGAATAATTGGCAACTTGACAGCGTAAGCAATGAGAAACCCAGCATAAAGTAAAAGCTGGAAATTAAGAGCGAAATCCTTCAAAGCCAGCGATCGCATATCGAAGGTGACGGTATCGCCGTAAAATCCCATTGTCAGGGCAGACAGCAAAATAAACAACGATCCACCAGCGGTGTATAAAATAAACTTAGTCGCTGCATATTGTCGCTTTTTGCCTCCCCAAATGGACAGCAGAAAGTAGATAGGTACGAGTTCCAGTTCCCACACCAAGAAAAATAACAGCATATCCTGAACAGCGAACACGGCGATTTGACCGCCATACATCGCCAGAATCAAGAAATAAAAGAGCCTGGGCTTGAGCGTCACAGGCCAAGCTGCTAAAATTGCCAATGTAGTAATAAACCCAGTCAAAATAATCAGAGGCATAGACAAGCCATCTGCCCCTACTGACCAATTCAAATCAAGTTGAGGTAACCAGGGGTAACTCTCCACCATTTGCAAATCTGGATTCGAGAAGTCGTAACCAGTATAAAAAGCGTAAACAATTAGTGCAAAATCTATTAGTCCCACAATCAGGGAATACCAGCGCACTGTTTTGCCGTCTTTATCTGGGATGATGGGAATCAGTAGCGACGCGGCTATAGGTAACAAAATAATTGTCGTCAGCCACGGAAAATTAACTGTATTCATCGCAATTAATCTGCAAACAGAATCATGTTGGGCAAAAAGTCACTAGCTATTAACTAACAGCTTTTTGGCAGTTTTCCTTTCATTGTTAGGTTGATTTAATCAAATTGACAATCCCCCACCCTCCCGGATGACCTAAACCACATCTACAAAGCTGCCCTAACCGCCAGTCTGTATATTACAGGTAAACTACCCGCCAATTGCCTCATAATGAGCAATTAAGGCATCTGTTGTCCATTAAATGACAAATTTAATGAAAATATGAAAATCAGGTATTTTCAGATGATTATTGAGGTGTTAGTCAAATATTTGTACAAACCTCTTGATAAATAGTCACAATATTTTCAGGTTTGTAAGTTTGGCAATGTTTCCCACGTACACCTTCTGTAAAATACTATGCTGGTGTAATTTCCTGATGTTCGCTATCTGACAGTTCAGAGTGAATAGTCTTAATCATGTTAATTCAGCTATATTTAATAAAGCAGACGGGTAAAGTTTAAAAGGAAAATTTTATTATGTCATCTCCAGAAATTAGCACTGTAATTAAGATGATGGAATCTTTACCTGAAGATGTACAAAACAGAGTTTTAGAACATCTTCGAGAGTACTTGGAAAATTTGCAAGATGAATTAAAATGGGATAATTCATTTAAGACAACTCAACCAAAATTGATTGCATCTGCTCAACGTGCTAAAAGAGAGATTGCAAAAGGACTTGCGAAACCAATGGACTACAAAAATTTATAAATTCAGGATTTGGCTTTGGCTTTTAGAAAATAGAGTTTATCAACACCCTGAGAGCAAATAAAGGTATTTAGGTAAAAGAATCAAGAGAGGTTTATTTAGGTCTAAGTCTGGGAAAATATATTCAGCAGACTTGAATGGTTCCCTAAATATATTAAGAAAGGTAGCTGGGGACTCTATCTTTGATGGAAACTCAGTAAAGAGGCTTGTAGTTAGCCCAGTAAGGTTTAGACCTTACCAAGCTAAAAATATTTGACTATATTTTTAGTAACTATATGACTTGTAGTCAAAAAAAATCTTGTCATCTTTTGCAATGCAACTCTGTGCGCCTACTGGGTCTGGTGGGTGAAACAAAAAATCATGTAGGGGCGGACTGCAGTCCACCCCTGTAACAACTAGGTGATACCAAAGAAAATCACTAAACCCAAAACTGCCCCAAAGATAATTAAGGCGTAGAATTGAGCGCGACCATTTTCCAGGTACTTCAGACCTTCACCACTAACGAGGGTGAAAAAGCCGGTAAGATTAACAGCACCATCAACAACGCGGAAGTCAACTTCCATCACTTGTCGAGCTAGACGACGTAGTCCCAGAACAAAGACACGATGGTAAATGTCATCAAAGTACCACTTATTCAGGGATAGCTCATAAAGAGATTTGATTTGAGAAGCGATCGCAGCCGGGTCAATTTTACCCCACAAATACATTAGCGAAGCCAAGGTAATGCCGATTAAAGAAATACCTACAGAAGCCCCCGCCATGATGTAAAACTCCGTCGGGTTAAACTCAGCGGCTTTTTCCATAACTTCGGTGATGGTTTCGCTAGGGGGAAAAATAAACTCCTCAAAGTAGTTAGCGTAGGGTGTCCCCACCAGACCTATCAGAATCGAAGGTATAGCCAACACAGCCAGAGGTAAAGTCATCGTCCACGGTGATTCATGGGGAGTACTGCTGTGATGTCCGTGGGAGTCATGGGCTGCCAATTCTCCTTGTTTCATCGCCCCTGGTCCAAAATTAGGCGCTAGTGCAGCCGAATCTAATTCCTGGACTATGGGGGTGGCAGATTTTTTCAGCTTATCCTTAATTTTCTCGTCGTTACCGCGGAATTTGCCTTCAAATGTCATGAAGTACATTCTAAACATATAGAAGGCGGTAATACCGGCAGTTAACCAGCCAATTAACCACAGAAGTGGACTAGCTTCAAAGGCGTTACCGAGAATTTCATCTTTTGACCAGAAACCAGCAAAAGGCGGAACCCCAGAAATTGCCAAGCAACCAATCAAGAAGGTAATACCGGTGACGGGCATATACTTTCGCATTCCTCCCATCAAGCGCATATCCTGGGCTAAGGCGGGGTCATGACCGACAACCCCTTCCATACCGTGAATCACCGAACCAGAACCTAGGAATAACATCGCCTTAAAGTAGGCGTGGGTCATGAGGTGGAACAAACCCGCACTGTATGAGCCTAATCCCATAGCCATCACCATGTAGCCTAATTGGGAGATGGTGGAATAAGCCAGACCCTTTTTGATGTCATTTTGAGTTATGGCAATACTGGCACCCAAAAACGCCGTAAATGCCCCGGTAAAGGCAATGACGTTCATGGCCGCTGGGACATGCTCAAATACTGGGTACATCCGGGCAATCAGGAACACACCGGCTGCTACCATGGTGGCAGCGTGGATGAGCGCTGAAATGGGGGTTGGTCCTTCCATAGCATCTGGGAGCCAGACGTGGAGGGGAAATTGGGCGGACTTTGCCACCGGACCTAAGAAGACTAAGATCGCCAACAGGATGGCGAGAAAATTGCTTACAGAACCGGTTTCTACGAGTTGGCCTAGGCGATCGCCCATGACCCCAAAATCAAAGCTTCCCGTAGCCCAGAATAGTCCGAGAATGCCCAATAGTAAGCCAAAGTCTCCCACGCGGTTAGTCACAAATGCTTTTTGACAAGCATCTGCTGCTGCTTTGCGATCGTACCAAAAGCCTACCAGCAGGTAAGAACACATCCCCACTAGTTCCCAGAAGATATAAATCTGCACCAGGTTGGGACTAACTACTAGACCCAACATCGAGGAACCGAACAGGCTGAGATAGGCGTAAAACCTGACGTATCCAGGGTCGTGAGCCATATAGCCATCGGTGTACACCATGACTAATAAAGCTACTGTGGTGACAATCACCAGCATCAGGGCTGTTAGGTGGTCGATAGTGTAGCCCATACTCAAGTGAAAATTACCGGCTGCTGCCCATTCTAGGGTACGCAGGTAAGGCGCGTGTCCTTGAATTTGGCTCCACAGCAAGGCCAAGGAGAACGCCATTGCTGCTCCCATGAGGGAGATGATGACTACAGCGTTGATTTGCCGCAGGCGGTTTGTCACTTGATTTAAAGAAATTAACCCTAAACCAACCAGCATTGCTCCTAAAAGCGGAAATACTGGAATCAGCCAGGCATATTCATAGATTACTTCCATCACTGATGCTTACTTTTAGAATTCTAATTTGGGGGAACTGTTAATAATTGTGACACACACCCTTGAGGATAAAATACCCCACCCGAAGCTAATTAGGCAGGGTAATTAAGCATGGTTTTATATTTTATAAATTGGGTAGTAAGGAACAGAAAATATTTAGTGGTATTACACATAACCAGTAACTAATCATGAAAACCTTAACAGCCTCTACTGATTCCGCTCGGAACTCTACAAAAAAAGCTAGTGAGTAGTCTGTTGAATAAACGGTTATGGTCAATCATTGTAGCTGTAATCACTTGGTCTCCATCCAATTATCACCCGTACTCACATCAACCACTAAGGGGACACTTAAATGTACAGCATCTTCCATGAGTGACTTGATTTGTGGTTGCAATTCTTCCCACTCTGGAGGAGGAACTTCAAATACTAATTCATCGTGAACTTGTAATAACAACCGCGCTTGATACTTCTGCAAAACTTTATGCAGTCGCACCATGGCAATTTTGATAATATCAGCGCTAGAACCTTGAATTGGGGCATTAGCAGCAGAACGTAATAATCCCGCATCGGTAGCAGCTAATTTTTTTAATTTACTCAAGTCAATGTTATCTGGGTTGCTACCTTTTAAGTGGCGTAAACTATTATTGGTAAACTCAAAATACCTGCGTCTACCTAGAATAGTTTCTACATAACCTTGAGCGATCGCTTGTTTTTTTAACCCTTCTAAATAAGCAAATACACATGGATAACGTTCATTAAATCGCTGGATAAACTCATTAGCAATAGTTTTATCTATCCCCGTAGAACGGGAAAATTTTAGTGATCCCATACCATATATTACACCAAAATTAATAGTTTTCGCAATCCGGCGTTCTTCTGATGTAATATGTTCCTTGTCAAATACTAAACGTGCAGTTACTGTGTGAATATCTTCATTTTGCTGATATGCTTGTAATAGTATCGGCTCCTGACTCAAATGAGCTAATATACGTAACTCGATTTGAGAGTAATCCGCAGCCACCATTAACCAATCTAATTTCGGTAAAAAAGCCTTACGAATTTGGCGACTAAAAGCTGTACGAATGGGGATATTTTGTAAGTTGGGATTCGAGGAAGATAACCGACCCGTAGAAGTTGCAGTTTGATTAAAATCAGTATGTATCCGTTGGGTATCTGGACGGACTAAAGCCGGTAAAGCATCTACATAGGTAGACTTTAATTTCGATAAAGTACGATATTCAATAATGGCATTAACAAAGCCAGTTTTATCAACTTCCTGGAGTTTTTCTAAAGTCCCTGCATCAGTAGAGTAACCGGTTTGAATTTTCCGGGAGTATTTGGTACTTAAGCCCAATTTTTCAAATAAGATTTGACTTAATTGTTTAGGAGAACCCAAATTAAATTTTTCTCCAGCTACGGTAATTGCTGCGTCCTGTAATTTAGCTAAAGTTATCTCTAATTCCTGGGAGAGTTCTTGCAAGTAAACAGAATTAATCGAAATACCCGTATATTCCATCTCCGCTAAAACTGCTTCTAGGGGTTGTTCCACTTGTAGCAATAACTTATGTAAAGCTGGAGTTTTTTCTAATTCCTCACGGAGCTTAGGCACAAGTTGCCATGTGGCGTAAACTTGTAAACAGCAATAATTAGCTACAGCAGTGATATCTAGATCCCCAATATTTTTACCTTTGGGAACTAAATCATTATAGTTAGTTAAGATTAATCCCAAATGACGCAACGCTAAATCAGTGAGGTTATGGCTAGTATCTGGATTTAAAACATAACTAGCTAACATGGGATCAAATACTACTCCCGCCAAGTTAATTCCTTGGTTGCGAAAAACTAAGCGGTCAAATTTAGTATTTTGGAACGTCTTGGGATATTCTGCACTTGATAATATCGGATTTAGTGCGGTGAGTGCAATATCTTTAGGTAAATTTTCCCCTTCTCTATGACCCAGGGGAATATAAGCTGACTCATCAGGAGCAATTCCCCAACAGCAACCAATACCCACTAGTTGAGCATCTCTTGGTTCTAATCCAGTCGTTTCAGTGTCCCAAGCAACAGGATGTTTGGGGTCAGTAAATTTTTGTAATAAGTTGACTAACTCAGTCAGTTGGGATGAGGTCTTAATTATCCGTGGTTGAATGGGTGAGTTAATTTTTGGTGACATTGCTGCTGTGTCCGCAGCACTAAAAAACCACACATCATCATCTTCATCGGGTGTGGTGGCTGAGTTATGGGTAATTTCCCCACCAAAACGTTGCTGGAGTTCGTTAAATTTACCTAAAAAGCTTTTGAATTCTAATTTCTCTAAAATGGGAGTGAGAATACTGGTATCAAATCCCGTTAATTTGCAATCTTCTAAATTAATTTCTAGAGGAACATCTAAAACAATTTTGGCTAAGTATTGGGACTTTTGCGCGTCTTCTCTACCTGTTAATAGTTTTGTCTGTGTTGCGCCTTTAATTTCATCTAGTGCTGCATAAATCTGATCTAGAGAACCGTAAGTACTAAGTAGCTGTACTGCGGTTTTTTCGCCAATTCCCTTGACACCGGGAATATTATCTGATTTATCACCACAGAGGGCTTTAAAATCGACAATTTGTGCAGGTAATACACCTAATTTGGCTTGAACTTCTGCTGTACTAAATTCAGTGATGCTGTTTGTAGAACGTTTGAGAGCATCAGGGCTAAAATTTAAAACGCTGATTTCTTTGGCTGGGTCGATGAGTTGAAATAAATCGCGATCGCCTGTTAAGATTTTCACTTTATACCCAGCAGCAGTAGCTTTTTGTGCTATGGTTCCCAAAACATCATCCGCTTCATAACCAGGTGCGGTGAAAATTGGCAGATTTAACCCTGCTAGCAATTCGTGCAGATTTTTTAAATCAGGAACAAAATCTTCTGGTGTTCCTGGACGGTCAGCTTTATAAGTATCATCAGCTTCATGGCGAAAAGTTGGTAAACCCAAATCAAAAGCCACAGCTATGGCTTCTGGTTGTTGTGTCGCCATAACTTCTAATAGACATTTGAGAAACCCAAAACATACACTAGTAGGAATTCCTGTTTTAGTCCGCAGTCCGCCATCTTTTCCTTTGGCGAAGGCGAAATAAGAACGAAAAGCTAGGGAATGTCCATCTACGAGGATGAAGGTGGGACGACGTGTGGTGTTTGCAGTTTGAGACATAGCTATATTATTTTACCTCCCCATGAAGTGCTAGAGCCTGCTAACCTCATACTGGGAGTTTTAACCTGAATGGGGAATTTATGCACAAAGCACCTACCTCTGATTTAACATCCGCTGGTAATCAGGCTCTGGCTACACAAGACATTAAGTTACTGGTTTTAGATATAGATGGTACGATTTCTGGAGAGTCTAACACCTTAAGTGTACCCGTAAAGCAAGCGATCGCAGCGGTACAAGCCAAAGGAATTCACGTAGCCATCGCCACTGGTCGGATGTATTGTTCAGCTTTACGCTTCCACCAAGAAATTAACTGTCTTCTACCATTGATGGCTTATCAAGGCGCTTGGATTCAAGACCCAGCTAGTCAGAAAATTCATCGCCATTGGTCTGTTTCCAGAGAAATCGCACACCAACTACTAGATTATTTTGAACAACCACAACTGCGATCGCATTTATCTATCCATTTCTATATTAATGACCAGCTGTACGTGCGAGACTTGAGCCAAGAAACTCAAACCTATGCAAAACGTTCTGGTATTACGCCAATTCCCGTAGGCGACCTACGCCGAGTTCTGAGCGATGAACCCACAAAAATACTAGCCTTGTGTGAGGACACACAGGTAATTAATCAGTTACTAGGTGATTTACGCCGTCAATACACACCTGCTGAACTTTACCTCACAACTTCGATTGCTACGTTCTTTGAAGCAACTAACCCCTTAGTTAATAAGGGAACTGCTGTGCGTTACCTAGCAGAAGAATTACTAGGCTTACAAAGCAAAAACGTCATGACTATTGGTGATAACTTTAATGATTTGGAAATGCTGCAATATGCTGGTATCGGTGTAGCTATGGGTAACGCTCCACCAGGTGTAAAAGCTGTCGCCCAATGGGTAGCCCCTACTGTAGAGGAAGATGGGGTAGTAAGTGCGATCGAGAAATTTTTACTCTCTTAAAACTGCTTAACATCAGAAAAGACACCGACGACTGGCCGTGTTTCGTCTCGGTGCCTTTACTGGTTCGCTCCTCACACACCTGTAAATATAACCGAGGCGACTACATCAGTCAATAGTTTCCAGAAAACTTGCGATTTTTCCCGGTAATTATAAAGATTTGGTAAAGAATTTTTTCATCGCAAATAATCATAACTCCAGAGGAGCAAAAACTCCCAGTTTATCTACAAGTAAACACCTCAACACAGACTGAGTAGCCATGATCAGTCCCACCCTGGCTTGGGCTAATTCTAGTGAAGTAATTTTCACCTCCCCCAAAATCCGACACCTGCACCAGAAAGCCTCAAAAGCTCGACTTAAATCCAAGGCAACTTTTTCCCAGTTCACTGTACCACTACACTCTAAGTTATCTACAGCCTCTACTAACTCAGTAATCAGACGACCCTCTGCTGGGTGAGTGAAGCGGAGTTTTTGCTCATCGTTGAGCCAAGGTATGTTCTCTACCGATACCAAACTAGTCAGGTTAGCCTGATGTACTTCCTTGAGTTTAATCAATCCTTCATGGTGAGCTAGCCGCACCAATGAGCAGCAACGTGCATGAGCATATTGAATCATAAACAAGCTAGAGGGATTTAACATGGTAATTTTGGCTTTTTCCCTTTCCCCATCTTCACCCACACTCTTAACTACAAGGTTTTGCAACCAAGCAGCTAAAAAAGCATGAGTTAACTCTAAATGAATCCAACCAGGGTGAACTACTTCCACCTGAAAAACACCGTCACCCATTGCTGATAAGTGAGAGACAATTCCATTGGCGATGTCCATCGTTTTGTAATGATCAGATTTTGCCAACTGGAGCGCCAAACCTGAAATATATAAAACTCGACTATCATCTGTACCCTTATAGAGAGGAAACTTTCTACTTGCTATGGGGACAAATTCACCACTAAAATTACAAAAACTGAGTACATATAATATGTAACGATATATTAACCCTTTAATTGCTATTTCTCGGCTCACTAGTAAATTTGAACTATATACACTTGTACTCACAGGGTATCCATAACATATTTGTATATTTTCGTCATCTACCTTAAGATATAAATCTGAACTTGATGCAAAAAAATGAGAGTAGCATAAAATTTGATGAATTTTCGATGAACTGTCAGTAAACTTTACTACAATCATTGTACAGTAGGAAGTATAACAAAAGAGTAGAGGGCAAACTAACTGCTTTTCTGCTCTTTGTATGGCTGACGCTGTTAGGCGTTAAGCCTACTCTGCCGACACAAAGACACTCCTTGCACCTTTTTATTACGTCTTTGTATTCAGCCAAACGCTCTTTGTTACCTATGCAATCTCCATCTTCTTTTTCTGAGGCATCACGGCCCTTTTTAACTTGGCAACGGATTCTTGACTGGGCTCAAGAACACTACCGCTGCCGCACCTTTAGCAAGGATGAACGTATTCCAGCCCGACCTGGATTATTGTACTTAGTGCAAAGGGGCGCAATTCGCATGGTGGGAACAGCACAAGTTAGTGCCACCGCCAGTCAGCTCACTTCTCGACGCATTAATAGAACTCCAGAAGAAGCCTTCTTGGGTTTTATCGGCGCGGGACAACCGTTTGAAATTGTGGCTCAGTCACCATTCACCCTCCAAGCATACGCCCATGTTGACCAAACAGCTGTGCTGTGGATGTACTGGCACGATTTAGACAACTGGCCTCACTTCCGCCGTGAAGTCATGGATGCCTTTAGGTATCAGCACCAACGTAAATTACTGTGGCTGAGTGCCTTGGGACAACGCCGCACCATTGACCGACTCTTAGGATTCCTGACACTATTGATTGAGGAATACGGAGAACCGGCTATGAGTGAGACTGACCCCGATGTGATTCGTGGCTATTGTCTGCCCTTCCCCCTCACCCATGCCCAAATTGGTAGCGCCATCGGTTCCACTCGTGTAACTGTGACTCGCTTGATGGGTAAGTTGCGTCAACGCGGCTTAATCCTCACCCAGGGAGATAATCTCATTTGCTTACCAGCAGAGTCGATTAATCGAGCCAACTGAAACGCATTTCACAGCTGATGAACAAAAGCCACAGCAAGTTAGAGTCGGCAATATCTACTTCCTGGGTTTGAGCAATCTGTTTGACAACCACAAACAGATTGTGATCAATTGCGTAATGTGAAAATCAATGTTCTTGGTAATGAGCAATCTATTGCCCTTGCTTCCCAATAGCAAGGGTCAATAGCACCAATGTATTCTATATTACCTAGGATGTTCAGTTAATTCAGACTGGGCTTGGGTGGTCGTGGCTGTACAAACCACATTAAGACCACTCAACTCGCCTGGGGAAGAATTTATGCCGTGGAAAACGTTTTCCCCATCTTCTCTGATGGTTCACCGTACCGGTTCAAAGTCATAGCCAGTCCGGGAACGGTTACCGGTAACTACTTTTACTAGTTGCACAGGCGCAGAGCGATCGCCTGAAGGTAAAAATCGAATCGCACCAGAAGCCCCAGTAGGAGAAAAATCAGAAGCGGTGAGTGCTTGTTGTATCCCCGAACGTGTAGGATTTCTTTCTAATGCGGCAATCAGGGCTACAGTGGCATCATAAGCCAAGGCAGTTCGCCAACTAACATCAGCACCCCACAAATCCCTCGACTTTTGGGGAAAATCTGACTGGCGATCGCCTAAAATATGCCAGGGAACTGCTACCACCATCCCCAAGGCTGCCTCTCCCACCACTTCTAATGTTTTAATATTATAAATAGCATCTCCCCCCAGTACATTTAACCGTTTCTGGTTCAGTTGAACCACTTGCAGTGCTTTATCTAAACTTTCAGTGTCAGTTGCTAACATCAACACTTCTGCACTTTCCCCAGTAGCCTCTTGTAGGCTTTTAGCCGCACTAAAATTTCCCAGCGACACGTCAAACTCACCTGATACTCGTCCACCCTCCAACAACACAGATGATACAAACTCCGACTTTAAAGACTGGCTGTAATTACTCCGGGAATTAAAGAAAACCGCCGCTTGTCTTTTCTGCAAGTTTTTGACCATATAATTAGCCAAGCTCCTAGCTGCGATAAAATCACTAGGTACTGTGCGGAAAATATAGGGGCTAAAGTTAGAAATTTTCACCGAAGTGCTAATAGGAGTAATGGCTACCAGTTTCCCCGCATCATAAATAGTACCTGCCGCTAAGGTAGTGTCACTGCTATAAGGACCAACTACCCCCAATACATCGGGATTTTTAACTAGGCTAGCAGCAATTTGTTGAGCAATCTCAGGATTATTATCATCATTGGCTATCCCTACCTTTAAAGGTACGCCTTTAATACCCCCGGAGGTATTCACCTCATTTTGGGCTTGAGCGATACCGCGTAGAATCTCCAGGGAAACATTAGGATTATTACCTATAGGTACTGAGGCGACAACACTATAGCTTTTAGCAGCACCAATGCGGGCATTATTTAAATATATCAGTGCCTGGGGGTCATTACGCTTCAGTTTTAAAGATGTTTCTAAACTAGCAATAGCTTGGGTATAATTTTTCTCACTTATTGCTTGTACTCCCGCTTTTTTGTCAGGAGTCACTTCGCCAGTGTTCAAAATTCTTTCTCCAAAACTAATCCGCTCTGCACCGGGTTGATTTTGGGGAAATCTGATTATGTCAAAAAACCACAAAATACCACCTAATAAGCCCAATGTGATCAGCAGGGAAAAAACAAGTAGGGTAGTTTCATTTTTCTGGGACATAATTAAGAATTGGGGTTGATTTATAAATTTATTTATGCGTCGCGGTGAGTAATGCTGAAAGAAACTGGATGTGTAGGTGTTTTAATTCTTGTTAAATATTAAAGATAATATTTGATAAATAATTCGATATATAGATGTAACTGCAATAGTTGCTAAACCACCAGCAACCGCTAGCAAGATTATTTGTGAAATGGCAATTCCCCCTTGTAAAAACGGAACAAAAATAATCACTGCTAAGGTAATTACCGGAATCAATAATAAATCAAACTTTTCAATCCACCGTCTAGTTTGGGCGAATATTATTATACCTAAGAGCAAAGCACAAATCACCCCAGTGATTACAGCACTGCCCAATAAACTATTCAGAGCGATCGCTATTAATGCACCCTCAAACCCGCTAAAAGCTGCTCCACCCAATAATTCCCACGTAGAAAAACTGGGCTGAGGTTTTGTTTTGGCTGGTTGAGATTTGGGTGTAACAATTGGGGTAATTGATGGTTGAGAAAGAGCTATAATTACTTCATTGGCCGAATGAAAGCGTTGATTAGCAGCAGGTAAGAGCATTTTATCTAAAATATCAGCCAGGCGAGGACTGACCTTAACTAAAGAGCGCCATTGCCACTGATTAGTATAGGTATCAAACAGTTGATTTGCTTCTTTACCTGTCAGCAAGTTCAGGATGGTGACCGCCAAAGCGTATAGGTCTGTAGACGGGAAGACCTGGTTACCGGCCATTTGCTCAGGTGGTGCAAATCCCATGGAATAAATACCAGTGGAAGCATTAGAGCCTTCAGTAGCATTTGTTACCTGCTTTACAGCCCCAAAATCCAGGAGAAAGAGTTTACCATCACGACGACGCATGATATTAGAAGGTTTAATATCTCTGTGAATGATACTTCTATCATGTACGAACTGTAAAACCTTGAGAATTTCTTGGAGTATTTCTAAAACTTCTGGTTCAGAAAATTTACCCTTCTGATCCAATTCTTCTTCTAAATTTTGTCCATCAATGTATTCTTGTACCAAGTAAAAAAACTGCTCTTGGTGTCCTCCTTGCCAACTATTAACTATTACCGGGAAAAAAGCAAATAAATCAGGTATTTGCTCGTGTCCACTACCTATTTGGGCTAGAACTTCTGCTTCTCTCTCAAATAACTTTTGTGCTTTTTGCAATTGAGTAGGTGATAAACTTCCTGCGGGCTGGAACTGCTTGACTACGCATTGACGCATTCCTGGTATGCGGCGATCTATTGCTAAAAATGCTGTACCAAATCCCCCTCTTCCCAGTAACTTAACTGGCACATATCGACCATCTAGGAGTAAGGGCATACCGCAGGTAGTACAATATTTTTGTTGCGTTGTTTTCAGGGTGTTAATATCGTCCAAATCCGCAAAGTAGTTTTGTGGGCGAGGGCAAGTCGGACGAGTACAGTAAACTTTCATTTTTATCATTGTCATGCCATCAATAAATAAATCGATTTACTTGCTCTCAACCATAAATTATAATTTTCCCACCAATAAATTAAGGAAAATTACATCCCCAAACTAAAAATACTGATGACAAGAGACTAATAACTAGATTTTAAACTGGTTCAGAATCAGAGTTAATATTGACTCCATCCAGTGTATTTACCCCTAACTTAGGTTGTGATATTTTCAACATATCTTTATTCCATTCTGGAGTAGCAAACTGAGGTAAAATTTCTTGACTAAAGGCTTCTGCAGCCTTAGAACGATAGCGATTAGGATTAAAAATCAACCAGAGGTTTCGCTTGACGACGACACCTTCAATGCAGGTAGATTTTAATACACCCATTTGTAATTCTTTGGCGATGGCTGAGGTGGAGACAAAGGCAGCACCCAAGCCTGATTGCACGGCATTTTTGATGGCTTCTATGGAATTTAGTTCCATTTCAAACTTAAACCGTCTGGTATCAATATCACACCTTACCAGTACCTGATCAATGACTTTGCGAATAGTTGATTGGGAGTCTAGAGCAATGAATTGTAGTTTATATAGGTCTTCTTTTTGAATTTTTTCCTGTTTAGCAAAGGGATGAAATATTGGTAAAATCAGTGCTAGTTCATCCTCAGCGTAGGGCATAATTACCAAAGATTCTGCTAACTCAGCCGGAACTTCACCACCAATAATCGCTAGATCAATTTGTCCATTAGCGACACTCCAGGCGGTGCGCCGGGTAGAGTGGACATGTAATTGCACTGATACATCTGGATATTTTTGGCGGAACATACCGATCATTTTTGGTAAAAGATAAGTTCCGGTGGTTTGAGAAGCGCCAACAATTAAAGTACCGCCTTGGAGGTTTTGTAAATCTTCCACAGCGCGGCAGGTTTCTTGACACAAACTCAGGATTTTCTCACCATAGCTCAAGAGTAGATGTCCAGCTTCGGTTAATTGTGCGCGACGACCTCCACGGTCAAATAAAGGTACATCCAGCTGTCGTTCTAAATTTTGGACTTGTAAACTCACCGCAGGTTGCGAGACGTAAAGACTATCAGCAGCACGCTTAAAGCTCCCTTCTGCGGCGATCGCTTTCAGGATACGTAACTGATCTAAAGTGAAAGGAAGGTCAGACATAAGGCTCAACCCACAATTTTAAAAGGAGCAGCTTGGTGAACAAAGCAAACTGCTACGTAGTTTTTCTGCCCACTAGGGGCGTGATCTGTAGCAGAAATAAATAATTGGTGACAATTGACTAGTGAATCAAGTTTTCCAGCTTGTCACCCTCCCTTGTTTTGTTACATCTTCAAGAAGGCTTGACTCGAAAAAGACAGTACCACAACACCCTGAGTAAAGTCTCCTGTGGAAAATTTTGTGGTATTGGTTGTACTGAGTTAACTTTTTGTTAAATTACTTCACCTATGTATACAATGCTAAATTCTTGGCTTACTCCCAGTCATTTGGTCATGTTGGGATTACAATTAGCTTTCGCGATCGCTCACAGTGGGGGAGCGGCCCTCCGTCCTTGGGCAGAAAAACACATCGGACCGAGGCTTTATCGCATTTGTTTTGCATTAATTAGTTTACCCTTAGCTGTAATCTTAATTATTTACTTTTTCAATCATCGGTATGACGGTTTGCAACTGTGGCTAGTACAGGCAGTACCGGGAGTAAGGCTAGGAGTTTGGGTATTATCAGCGATTTCCTTTTTCTTTTTGTATCCTGCTACCTTCAATTTACTAGAAATCGCCGCCATTCAAAAGCCCCAAGTTCACCTTTACGAGACAGGAATTATTCGTATTACCCGCCATCCCCAGATGGTAGGGCAAATTATCTGGTGTTTAGCTCATACCCTCTGGCTAGGAACTAGCTTTACCTTGCTTACTTCCCTGGGCTTAATCTTGCATCACTTGTTTGGTGTTTGGCATGGCGATCGCCGGCTGGCGGCACGCTATGGTGAAGCCTTTGAAGTCGTCAAACAACGGACATCAATTATTCCTTTCCGAGCAATTATTGATGGTCGTCAATCTATCAAATGGCAGGAGTTTCTCCGCCCTGCTTACTTAGGAGTAGCAATTTTTATAGCTCTGCTCTCTTGGGCTCACCCCCTGTTACTGGTAGCAACTAGTCGGATAGAATGGTAGTTAGAGACGATCCCCACTATCAAAATAAAATACCAGTCAATGGCAATTTCCGCCGATCAACCGCTGCCAAATCAATGTAGTATGAATTTTAATAGCTTTCAGCAGGGGGATCGCTTCGTCAGTTTGATATTTTCTCTAGGTCTTTGACAACTTAAATGCTTGTACTAGGGAAGTAATAACACAGCAGTCCAATTTCCTGGAAACAGGAAAGATGGGCAGTGGATAAGTGAAAACAGCGACAGTATCTCTGCCCTGGCTGGTGGTTACAGTGTATGTTTTTCCTAAATCCGCTTGAGGAAATAACTGCGTTGGCAATTCTTGCTCCTGATAGCTAGTTTAATATCAAAACCTTATAATTTTAGAGGCGTCATGGTGTTGTCGGTTAGTGAGCGGACATTTACACAAGAAGTTTTACAATCTCCCATTCCTGTTTTAGTGAATTTTGAAGCACCGTGGTGCAGCTTGTGTCGCCTGATTCACCCTCTGTTGTTGCAATTTAATGCTCAATGTGGTGAGCAAATCAAGTTAGTAGGGGTTAACGCCGATAATAATTTTAAACTGGCTAATACTTATAGACTCAGGACACTGCCAACTTTGCTGTTAGTGGAAAATGGCATAATTCGGCATCGTCTAGAAGGTTTTAGTAGTAAAGAGGATTTACGTCTGGCTTTAGAAGAAATTAAGCTCACTTATAATAACCGTTCTAGAACATACCATGCCGTGACCACAGCAGACATGGAATGTCGCTCGGCTTGACGCTCTACCCGGCTAGAAGCCGGGATATTCACCACCAGGTACTCTAGTGCCATTGTTGTTATCTTGGAACAACAGATCCAACTGAGTTTCCAAGTTCCCAGGCGCACCACGTTTGCTCTCATGAGCGTGGTGTTGTCTGCTCACAAACCCTGTTGATTCAGGGTTGGGCGTTTGAAACAGTAATAGCGCCTAGGGTTCCGAGAAGTCCAACAAAACAGAGTCGATGCAGATTAAGTATGATTGGTGTTCTTCAACCTTTAAATAGTGGAATTTGATTTCTGTAGCCTTTAACTTTGAAGAATGCTTTATTTAAAACTGTGTGGGGAGAATTTCAGTCATCTGTGGCTCAAAATCCTAAAATTAAGAAAAATGGTAATTAGCTAAATTCAACAAATTTTTAGATAAACAAGGTAGACGATAAATAGATTAGTAATCCAAAGACTCTATGATTGTCGAATAATTTGATAAACAAGGATATTCCATCGTTAATTGGGACTTTTAGGGCAAATATACCCTTTAGGTTACCTCGAATGTCAAAAATCTGTGGATTGTCTGCATTTACGTAGTTTCAGCCAGGCTAATTATCTGCTAACTGCGTAAGTGTTCCTAAAGTTGAGGAAAATAATATTACAATTTATCATGTTTTAGATGAGAAGATTTACTGTTTGTCAGCTTGATCAGAAGGAGTTGACAGACAAAACACTGTTGTAAAATAGACATAAGTAATGATTTGGGGGGCCATTTACTGGTCAGGAACGCCTATAGAAACTATTTTTGGAAATCTTCAAGGTCTTAAATCCAGTCAGATGAAGCAACTACAGCGACTGTACCACCAGCGCATCCCAGGCGATCGCATTACTACGCCTGAATTTTCCCAGCGTCTGGCTGCTATCAGCACAGAAATCAATCAGCCTGTATGTGCTTACCTCAACCGTCGGGGACAAGTGATGCGTGTAGGGGTAGGTACACCCCGTCAAACGCAAATCCCACCGTTAGAATTACCCCGTTACGGTGCAGAGCGTCTGAGCGGTATTCGTTGTATCGCCACCCATCTCAAGGCAGAACCCCCGAATGAGTCGGCTTTGACGGCTATGGCACTGCAACGCTTAGATGCTCTTGTGGTGCTAAATATTAGTAGTACAGGATTTACAAAGCGCGGAGGCGGCTCCACGGGGTACGTCAAGGAAAGTTATTTAGCTCATTTAGTATCCAATACTAAACAGCTAGTCTCAACTCAGCTGGGGACAAAGGTAAATTTAGTGGCTCCCGACTCGGGACTTTACTCTAGCGTATCCCCACCTATGAGTTTAGATATGCTGTCAGAGCAGGATTTTATCGACTTAGTGGACAGTGTGGAAGCCGAATTCCAACGGGAATTTGTGGCCACGGAAGTAGCTGCTGACCATGATCGCGTCGTCATAGTTGGTATTATTACTGACACTGAAAGTAGTCAAAGATTCCAAGATACCATAATGGAATTAGCCAGGTTAGTACATACAGCAGGGGGAGAAGTATTACAGACACTACAACAAAAGCGATCGCGGATTCATCCACAAACAGTAGTGGGTGAGGGTAAGGTGGAAGAAATCGCCCTTACCGCCCAAACCCTGGGAGCTAATCTGATTGTTTTTGACCGTGACCTCTCACCCGCCCAAGTGCGTAACTTGGAAAGGAAAATTGGTGTCCGGGTAGTTGACCGCACTGAGGTAATTTTAGATATCTTTGCTCAACGCGCCCAGTCTCGCGCGGGTAAATTACAAGTCGAACTCGCACAGTTAGGGTATATGATGCCTAGACTCAGTGGTAGAGGTCTGGCTATGTCGCGGTTAGGTGGTGGGATTGGCACCCGTGGACCGGGTGAAACTAAACTGGAAACAGAACGGCGCGCTATTCAAAAACGGATTTCTCGACTGCAACAAGAAGTCAACCAGTTACAAGCCCATCGCTCCCGGTTACGCCTAAGACGGCAAAATCAGGAAGTTCCCTCTGTGGCTTTAGTGGGCTATACCAACGCCGGTAAATCCACTTTGCTTAATGCTCTCACCAACGCGGAAGTTTACACCGCTGACCAGTTGTTTGCTACTCTTGACCCCACCACCCGCCGCCTAGTAATTGCCGATGGTGACCGTGGTGGAACTCAAGAAATTCTACTCACAGATACAGTAGGTTTTATACACG
The DNA here is from genome assembly GCF_029891675.1 of Anabaenopsis tanganyikae CS-531. Taxonomy (NCBI): domain Bacteria; kingdom Bacillati; phylum Cyanobacteriota; class Cyanophyceae; order Nostocales; family Nodulariaceae; genus Anabaenopsis; species Anabaenopsis tanganyikae. The sequence continues at coordinate 59,047 of NZ_JANQDF010000019.1, read as the reverse complement.
AACTCCCAGCCTCTCTAATGGATGCCTTTCGTGCCACCTTAGAGGAAGTCACAGAAGCCGATGCTCTACTGCATTTGGTTGATTTATCTCATCCTGCTTGGTTGAGTCATATTCGCTCAGTTAGGGAAATTTTGGCACAAATGCCAGTTACTCCAGGCCCTGCACTGGTTGTTTTTAACAAAATTGACCAAGCAGATAGCGCCACCTTGGCTTTAGCTCGAGAGGAGTTTCCCCTGGCTGTGTTTATTTCCGCCAGTCAGCGATTAGGTTTAGAAACCCTGCGTCAACGTCTGACCCAACTGGTCAAATATGTTGTTGACACTCGGTGACTTGAATCGCCGTGATGGCTGTAAGAACCCCCCGGATAGAAGCGGGGGGATTAAAGGCATTAAAAAGGCATTAAAATTAAGAAGTATTAAATTTAATTGAGGATTTTATGGCTGCCAAAGTTGAAATTTACACTTGGAGCACCTGCCCATTTTGCATCCGTGCTAAGAGTTTGTTGACTAAAAAAGGTGTTGATTTTGCTGAATATTGCATTGATGGAGATGAAGAAGCACGGTCTCAAATGTCAGTAAGATCTCAGGGGAGACGCTCAGTACCACAAATTTTTATTAATGATTCCCATGTTGGTGGTTGTGATGATATTCACGCTTTAGAACGTCAAGGTAAGCTGGATGAATTATTAGCTTCTGATGTCTAGATTAACCCAATATTGAGATTAAGATTAGACATATCTAACAAATCACCTAGAGACGTGAGGTCTCACGTCTCTGGAGGTCTGGGAGAAAAAAGTATATTTACCGGCTTAGTTTGCTCAATAATTTAACTCTAAATGCGGACAAAAACTGGAAAAATCCCTTTCATGGTTAACTATCACGGCGAATCAAGCCGTTGGCACTTCCTCCACTGTCTAAAGCCGATTGGCTTCCGTGCCTTTCGGGGATTTTCTTGTGAATCATGTCAGATATTGCACATTTTTTGATATCAGGCATACTATACATGGCCAGTTGTTCCAAATCTGGTATATTTAACCAAACCTGCCACTGACATAATTTCGGGTATCTTCTTGTTGGGGGTCATTGAAGATGGCTTCTGTAGAACTATATTCTACTAGATAACCACTGCGACCACCTTCCACAACCTGAACGTTGAAAAAAGCTGTCTGATCAGACACCCGTGCTGCCTGTTGCATATTATGGGTGACGATGACAATGGTATATTTTTCTTTGAGTTGGTGAATTAGTTCTTCCACCCGCAATGTAGAAACTGGGTCTAAGGCAGAACAGGGTTCATCCATGAGAATAATTTCCGGTTGCACTGCGATCGCTCTAGCGATACACAAGCGTTGCTGTTGTCCGCCGGATAAAGATGTGCCACTTTGTCGTAGTTTATCTTTGACCTCATCCCACAAAGCAGCTTGTCTGAGACTGCGTTCGACTAATTCATCCATATTCCCTTGATAGCCATTGATTTTGGCTCCAAAAGTAATATTCTCATAAATTGATTTAGGAAAGGGATTTGGTCGTTGAAATACCATCCCAATTCGGCGGCGCACCTGTACAGGGTCGATGTTGGGTGCATACAAATTGTGATCGTAAAAATAAACTTTGCCTTCTGCTCGAAAGGAATCGATGACGTCATTGAGACGGTTATAGCATCGCAGCAATGTACTTTTACCGCAGCCAGACGGACCAATAAAAGCTGTCACCTGATTTTTCGGGATGTCCAGCCAAATATTTCGCAAAGCCAAAAAATTACCGTAGTACACATTCAGATTCTCTGTGCGTAAAACAGTTTCAGTGTCATTCACTGTAGTAGTGTTAGTAGGCATAATAATAGTGTATTGTGGATTTTTGCCCCAGAGAATCTTTCTCTGGTGGTTCCTTAGCCAAAACGACCACTCACATAATCGCGAGTACGCTGATCCTGGGGACTGGAAAAAATTCTCTCGGTGGTATCTACCTCTACCAGATACCCGACGCGATTTCCCCCTTCCAGGGCTTCGGCATTAAAGAAAGCAGTATAATCTGCAACCCTAGAAGCCTGCTGCATGTTATGGGTGACAATGACAATAGTGTAATGCTGTTTGAGATCAAGCATTAACTCCTCAATCCGCATCGTCGATATAGGATCAAGAGCCGAGCAAGGTTCATCCATCAAAATCACATCCGGCTGAACCGCAATAGCGCGAGCAATACACAAACGCTGCTGTTGTCCCCCTGAAAGAGAAGTCCCCAACTTGTGGAGATTGTCTTTAACCTCATCCCAGAGGGCTGCACGGCGGAGGGAATTTTCAACAATCTCATCCATATTTCCCTTAATGCCATTCACCCGCAAACCATAGGCTACATTGTCATAAATCGTCTTCGGGAAAGGATTAGGCTGCTGAAATACCATACCCACCCTGCGGCGGACTACCACCGGGTCAACTGTAGCACCGTAGAGATTTTGTCCTCGGTAAGTAAGGTATCCCTTCACCTTCGCACCCGGAATCAAGGCGTTAGTCCGATTGAAACAACGCAGGAGAGTACTTTTACCACAGCCCGAAGGACCAATTAAAGCGGTAATTTTGCCCTCCAGAATATCCATTGTCACATACTGAAGGGCGATCGCACCCCCATAGTAAACCGATAAATCCTTGACCTCAAAAATGCGCCTACTATCAACGGGACTGCTATTACTAATTTTCTTTTCCATAGTATTCTCAATGTAGAGTGTATAGAAATTGGCTGAGTTTGCAGCCAAAAGAATTGAATTCCCTGATCTTATAACTTCTTCTGCCGACTCAAGTACCGAGCCAAAATACTAAACAACAGCACAATTGACAATAACATCAAGGCGGCGGCCCAAGCCAAACTCTGGGAAGCCTTATAGGGAATAATCGAGAAAAAGTAAATTAACACTGGTAAGGTTGCCACAGGTTCCCAAACATTAGTGGCCCAGAAATTATTGTTAAAAGAGGTGAACAGCAAGGGAGCCGCTTCTCCGGCAGCCCGGGCAACAGATAAAACTATACCAGTAATAATTGAAGTCAGAGCTGCTGGTAAGACAATCTGGACAATGGTTTCAAATTTTGTCGCCCCAATACCCATTGCAGCCAAACGCAACTCATTAGGCACTAATAACAAAGCCTCTTCTGTAGACCGAATAATAATAGGCAGCATTAACACCGCCAAAGCCACCCCACCGGAAAAAGCCGAAAATGACCCTAATGGCATCACCACAATTGCATAGGCGAATAAGCCACACAAAATAGCGGGGACACCGGTGAGTACATTACAGGAAAACTTCACCAAGTAGGCCAACCGAGTTCCCCGACCAAACTCAGCTAAGTAAATAGCCGCAATCACACCAAAAGGAACTGAAATCAATGTACCAATACCCAGAGTCATTAAAGTTCCAATAATGGCATGACCAAAGCCACCCTCAGATAAACCAGGAGGCGGGGGGAGCTTAGTAAAAATATCTGGAAATATTATGGAATTAATCCCCTTTTGAAACACACTCGCCAGCACCCAAATTAGAGGGATAATTACCGCCGCGGCAAACACCATAGTTAAAATGGTCAACACCCGCCCCATGATCCGGCGATGGGGTGCCATGGTTTTCTCACTGATATCAAAACCACTGTCCGTGGCCGATGCCACGCTATCGCTATCATACCCAAAGGAATACTGATTATCTGGAGTACCCATAATTTAATTGATATTTCGTAAACTTAATCTTGCATACACTCGTACTCAAAACTGGGGAAAAGGCGTGATATTTTACTCAATATTTTGGAATCGACGAATAATCATCTCAGCTAAAATATTCACTACTAAAGATAAAAGCATTAGCACTACGCCAGCGTACATTAAAGCCGCAACTTGAGTGCGTCCCGCTTCTCCAAATTGGGAAGCAATCAAACCTGTGATCGTCGATCCGGGTTGCAGCCATGATATGTTAATGCGGTTGGCGTTACCAACGAGCATAGCCGCCACCATGGTTTCCCCCATGGCTCGACCCATAGCCAACATCACAGAACTGATAATGCCAGATAACCCTGCGGGAATCAGCACTCTGAGAATTGTTTCCCAACGGGTTGCTCCCAAAGCTAAGGAACCATTGCGGAGATTACTGGGTAGGACTTCAAAGGTGCTCCGGGTAATAGAGATGATAATGGGCACAATCATAATTGCCAGTACCAAGCCCACAATCAGCAGACTATTGCCAAAAACAGAATCGCCACCGAAAAAAGGAATCCAGCCGAAGTACGTGTTAAGGAAGGTAAAAATAGGTCTGATAGCAGGAATGAGGACAAAAATACCCCAAATTCCCAACACCACGCTGGGAATAGCGACGATCAGTTCAATGGCAAAAGCAATGGGAGTTGTTACCCATTTAGGCGCAAATCCTTCTGTTAAAAAGATGGCTACTCCGATGCCCAAGGGGATAGCAATTGACAGGGCAATCAAGGCAGTGACTAAAGTTCCATATATCTGAGGTAGTACCCCATAAACGTTGGTGACAGGGTTCCAGGTTGTACCGACTAAAAAACCCAGACCAAATTTTTCAATGGCTGGTGTAGCTGCTATAGCGGTCTGTATGATTACCCATAGTAAAACTGCTCCGGCACTGATGGCTAGTATCAGGGTTAGTCCCCAAAATCCCACATCTAGAACCCTAGCGGGACTGATTTGCTTTTCCAGGCTATTCCCGGTTAATTGAGTTGATTTATCTGCCGACATCATGACTTGATTTTTGCTCTATAAGTGGTTATTGTGACATGGTGATGTCCCAACTCAGGTGTCGGGATGAATTTTGGGAGTGTTAGATGTCAAAGACACTCCCAATCATCTCGGATTATTACTTGGCGTTCACCGTGTCAAATACTGCTTTAATTCTCTGCACTAGAGGGTCAGGAATGGGGACATAAAGAAGTTCCTCCGAAAGTGCCTTGCCTTCGGGTCCCAAAGACCATTCCAAGACATTACGCATGGCTTGCCATTTAGCATCGTCCTCATACTGTCGATAGATCATCACCCAAGCTAGACCGACTATAGGGTAGGAATCAACACCCGAAGGGTCTGGAACTAGGAGCGCGAAATCATCGGGTACCGGCTCATCTAGTAGAGCTTTGGCTGCTGCTTCTGGAGATGGGGCTATAAAGTTTCCAGCTTTGTTTTCAATTAAGGCGGAATTGATTTTGTTTAGGGCAGCATAGGCGTAGGATAAGTAACCAATGGCTCCCTCATTCTGCTGAATGGCAGCGGCTACGCCTTCGTTACCTTGTCCGCCAATTCCCACAGGCCAGTCTACTGAAGTTCCTGCCCCAGCTGTCCAGTCTGGGCAGACAGTTTTAATGTGGTTGGTAAATACGAAGGTAGTACCACTCCCATCAGACCGGTGCGCAAAGGTAATGGGTAGGTCGGGAATCTTTAAACCAGGGTTATCTGCGGCGATGGCTGGATCAGTCCATCGAGTAATTTTTCCGGTTACGATATCACAATAACTTTTGCGGGAGAGTCTCAGTTCGAGATCTTTAACTCCTGGTAAGTTATAGGAGAAGGATAAAAAGCCTCCGGTCATGGGAACTTGGATCGGATCGTAATTATGAGCTTCTTTGAAGGACTTGAGCCGACTTGCAGAGTCGGTGATGGGTGCTTCGCTGGCCCCAAAGTCTACGGTTTTATTGATGTACTGCTCCAAACCCGCCCCACTTCCTACGGACTGATAGCTCACCTGGACATTGGGGTTGACTTGGCGATTATAGGCATCAAACCACCTCTGAAAAAGAGGTGCGGGGAATGTTGCCCCGGCTCCGGTAATAGCTATTTTCTGCCCACCACCACCATCCGCTCCTGGGCTACAGGCTGTTGCTACCAACATGATTGGTAGTGAAGCGATGGCTAACACAACTTTGCGATTAAGAACCATGAAAAATACGTCCAGTTTGCGAAAGTACTACGGAGTTATATCAAAAAGACCTTGCTTCATTGGTCATGACAACATCACCGGCATCACAGTCTAGGGTTATGGCGGTAGCAATGGGATTATCTGAGTCTTGCCCCGCGCCACAAGCCCCTAAGCTAAATTACATATCTAACAGCGATGTTTTAGCTGCTAGGCGACTCTTGTTGATTACATGTAGACCTGTGAATTTTTAGTTAATTTATCCAGATGAGCGATATTAGAATACCTCTAAAAGATACGTCTGAAGGTAAACAAAAGGTTAACAAAGGCAAAATAATATATTTTTCTGATCTATTTGCTACATTGAAAATAAAAAAAATGCTACGTAATTTCTTAAATTTTATGGTATAAATTATAAATTTTCAGGAAAAACCAAACTATCCAGTATTATTTTCAGGTTCAAACATGATTTTTCCGCAATTTTTTAGCGATCGCCATTTATTCAGAAGCTAATCACCCAAAGCCTCAAACCACAGAATTCCCTTAAGAATGTCCCGCTCACCTAACGGCATAGCGGGTTAATATCAAAAATATTACTTATTAGCAGATGAAATCGCGTATAAATTTTATCCCTAAATAATATTTGGGGATATTTTTCATTGAGAATTTTCTAATTATTAAGTTCGACTTTGAAACACCCAACTTGATGTTCCTTACGCCAAGCATGAGGTGGTAAACCATGATGTTGACGAAACTGGCGGGAGAAATGGGAAACATCTTGATAACCCAATGCTCTGGCAATTTGCTCAACTGTTTGGTAATCATTTTGCAGTAAAAAACGCGCTCCTTGCATCCGGCGTTTAACAATCCAGCTATTGACAGTTTCTCCTGTCTGCTTTCCCACCTGGTTAGTCAAGTAAGCAGGTGAGTAACCAACTGCTTCAGCTACATCACACAGTGTAATTCCTTCGTGATAATGGGCTTCAATAAATTCAAAAACTTTTTTTAATTGGGGAGCACAGGGAAATATTGATTGAGGTGAGTTCAAAGCTGTGGTCTTATCTGCGGATCCTGATTTTTGAGCTTCCTGGAATTTAGCAGCACACCAAGTTTTGAGCACAGCTTGTCTTTGCAACTGGGTATTAATTGCTCTGAGTAATTCGTCTAGTGAAAAGGGTTTAGTAACATAGTCATCTGCACCTAACTCCATACCTTTGCGAATAGCCTCTCTAGTACAGCTACCCGTGATAAAAATAAAGGGAATAATTGCTGTAACAGGATCTTGACGTAGCATGGTGAGGACAGTGTAACCATCTATATCCGGCATTGTCAGATCACAAAGTACTAAATCAGGTACATACTCCTGTGCTTGTTGGATACCAGCTAAACCATTTTGAGCGTTTATAATATCAAACCCTTTAGCTTCAAGACCCTGTACATAAAGATGGCGGGTAACATGATCATCTTCAATTACCAGAATTTTTTTGACCGATTCGTACTTCATTTTATAGCAACCAAAATTATAATATTAAATGGAACATGGGGATTTTTAAATTGACAAATCTTAAATACTTAAATCAATTAACACTTATAGTAATCAAAACATTCTAATTCTCATAGAAAAGAGGCTTCTTTAACTAGTGGTAACATCACAGTAATGGTAGTACCTTTATCTACTTCGCTTTCCAGATTCACTTGACCACCATGTAAATCTACTAGCGTTTTAATAATCGATAATCCTAGTCCATTACCGGGGATATTCCCAATATTACTTCCCCTGTAGAATGCTTCAAATAATCTTTCTTTGTCTCTGGTTGGAATGCCAATTCCTTGGTCTTTTACCTGAAAAAAAATAGATTTTTCTTGGTAAGTCATAATCAAATCAATCATGCTATTCTTAGGAGAATACTTAATGGCATTTTCTAGGAGATTCTTCAATATATAATCTAATAATTTTGCATCAAAAAAAGCATTGATAAATTCAAAATTAGTCAGAAAATTTATTCTTTTTTCCATGGAAATAATGTGCATTTCCGCCACTAAATTATGACAAAATTTCACTAAATCCAGTGGTTTAGGGTCAAAATTTATTTTGCCTGATTCTGCTTGAGCAAACAACAAAGTATCATCTAACATCTGGCTGATTTGTGCGATGGCTTTTTCTATATTTTCCAGTAATGATTCTATTTTTTGCTTGGTATGCTTGTCTATTTCTTCTGCAACTAAGCTATTACAAAATGAAATAATATTTAGTGGAGTACGAAGTTGATGACAGACCATAGAAAGAAACTGCGCTCTCAGTTCGCTTATTTGTTTAGCTTGTTGTAAAGCGTTATTAAAACTTGACTCTAAATTTTTGTAATCTGTAATATCAATAGCTATGATTAATTCTTCTGGTTTTACAGGTAACTTGAAAATTCCATCAAGCTTAGTTACCACGCCAATTAGCAAGCGTTCCGTACCATCTGATGTGAGGATATTTATCTCCTGGTATTCAAAGTCAGGTAATTCTTTTTGCAAGCATAAATTTATAGGTTTTTTCCTCTTAATTATTCCGTTAAAATCAAAATTATTTAGTAGTTCCTCTTTACTATATCCAGTAAATTTTTGTACGGCAGAATTTACATAAAATATTCTGTTTCCCTGAATCAGAAAAATGTTGGCTTCTATTGTTTCTGGTAAGGTGAATAATATATTGATATTCACCGGTTTTATGCTCAAATCTATGGCTTCATCCCTCTGAGGTCGAACAACAGCACAGGCAAAAGTTTGACCTGTTTTTTTCAGGTATATAATAGAAGTTTCAACTGTAAATATGCGCTGTTGCTTATTACGATAGCGAGATTTAAACGTAAAATAATCTTCTGATTTTATTTTTGATAATCTATGGATATCAAAATCTATATCTAGATGATAAAGCCTCATTGAAAGTAATTCTTCACGGGAATAGCCAGTCATTTTGCAAATTGCATCATTGACAAAAATCAACTGGTAATTTTCTCCTAAGCAGAAAGCTGGTTCTACAGCTTGATCTATCAGGAAATAAGCAAATTTTAAATCTATTTCTGTCTGTATATTTCTGGTAAAATTTGCAAAAAATAACCTATCTTCGCTATAATCCATAAACTTAATATCTCCCTTTCATAAGTCAGAACCATAGGCATTCAAAAATCAAGATAATAGCTCTTAAAAAGACATATATTTATTGGTCTTTGGTAATAATTTAAAATTATTTCATAAAATGTGCTATTTATTTGAATTTTACTAATAACATAAAAAATTTATAAAAATAAACTTACAAGTTATGGAATTTATAAAATATGAAATCTTATAACTCCACCTTCATCGATACTTTTAAACTGAATTTAGGATAATTTTTGATTTCCATGACTCAATATCAAATACAAAATTATCTGCACTATAACTTGACAAACCACTGCTTTTATAAAAATATCAATGAGGTTATACGTGACTTTAATGTAAATGTGCTAAATTGACAAGTGACATTGAACTATTCAGCCAATAACTAATAGTTAACATCTAATTTTCACAGAATAAGCAATCTAAAAGATAACGTATATATTGATATTAGGGTTTGAATGTGTATTTAGAAATATGGGCATAGAGAGTTAACTTAATTCATAAAAACTCTGATACATGATTTACATTATTAAAGATTTAACTATATTTAAGATTATTTATTCATCTACCATGAGGAACATATCTGACGAGCAAACAATAGCCTAATATGAATTGATTTGTGATAGTCGAGACTATTTTTGCTCTAATAGACTGGAAATTTATACGTTCATCTATCTAAAGAAGTAAGAAATGATAATATATGTTTTAATTAAGCTGATAAGAATTAGTGATATTTTATATTGATCTTGTCAACCTGGACTATTAGCCGCTGTTTGCTGTTGTTGTTCACTTTCTCCCGATAATTCAATTCTGGGGCTGAGAATTTTCAGCTAAAACAAAAATCACCTCCGTGCTCACTTCCGGGTTAGTCTGTGGAGTAACTCACAAAAATACACATCTAATACTTTTTTCTGATACCTTGACTAAGGAAATCAGGAGGATAATGTTTGTCATAATAAAACATAACGACTAAGTCAGTATAAATATGTATAATTCAATACTGTCCCTAATAGTTGAATACATAAATAACTGATAAAAACATTGTTTGAGTATTTGTGCAAATAAAATGGCTGGAAGTGTAGAAAATGTGGGAACTATTCAATTACTATGGTCTATGGTTGGTTTGCTCCTCACCATGGGCGGTACTTTCCTAGAAGCCTATAGTATTGCCTTACCTTGGACTGGGAATAATCAAGGAACTGAGATTTTTTCTTTGGGTGTTACCTGTCAAGTTGGTGCGGTACTGTTAGTAGGTTGTTTAGGAGGTAAAAATGCTGGCGCACTATCGCAAATCGCCTATTTAGTCATGGGTTTAACCTTGCTACCTGTATTTGCCGATGGTGGCGGTATTGGATATGTTAAACTATCTCAGTTCGGTTATCTGTTAGGTTTTATCCCTGGAGCGTGGATTTGTGGATCTTTGGCATTTCAAGCTAGACCTAAGCTGGAAACCCTGGCTTTCAGTTGTTTGAGTGGCTTGTTAACTGTCCACTTCTGCGGTATTACTTATTTAATCATCAGTTATATTTTTCAGTGGAAAGGTACGGAAAATTTGCCTCTAATGCAAGCAATCCTTAAATATTCTTGGTTTGCACTGCCCGGTCAACTAGCTGTAGTGTGTGCTGTTACCGTAATAGCATATGTATTACGTCATTTAATGTTTTATTAGTTATGGCAGAGCTAGTACGACAGTCAAGTAAAAATCGAAAAATCCATTTATAGGCTTTTGACCAATTTGAAATGATTGGGACTAATTGTACATTTTCTCGGTAATTATATGTACTTTTATAGACAAAGAGGAGATGGTGATTTTGATATCCATTTAGTAAATACTATTTTTATTGACATTAACCTCTACTATCTCTCACGCCCTAGTTGCTAGTTTCATGCGTTTAAAAAATCATCTCTTTTGGATTACTGCCTTCATTGCTTTTTTCTTAGATCAACTAACAAAATATTGGATAGTGCAGACCTTTAGCCTGGAACAGACATTACCAATTATACCAGATGTATTCCATTTCACTTATGTTACTAATACTGGGGCAGCTTTTAGTCTGTTCAGCGGGAAAGTAGAGTGGTTAAGATGGCTATCGTTGGTCGTGAGTTTGTTATTGATAGCACTAGCATGGTTTGGCCAGAATTTAAGTCGTTGGAATCAGTTAGGCTATGGTTTGATTTTAGGCGGAGCTATGGGGAATGGTATTGATCGGTTCGCTTTGGGGTATGTGGTTGATTTCCTGGATTTTCGCTTGATTAATTTTGCCGTATTTAATATGGCAGATTCATTTATTACTATTGGTATTATTTGTCTATTAATTGCTTCTTGGGAAAAAGCACCCAGTCATAGTGACAGTTAAAGCTAATCTGAACACTTGATAAATGAAAATCAAAGTATCCCCTCAACTTCCCATGTCAGAGAGAATTTTAATGTCAATTAATCCTTAAAGATATTACCCTAATATTTTCAGAAATTATAGATAGTCAGGGAGTATGGACTCACAATATTGTATGCTTGGAAAGAGTAATGAACCCGAGTTGGTAGGTTTGATGAGTCGATATTTTCTTGGTGTAAGATTGAATTAGTAAAAACTACCTATAGCTAATTTCTGCTGTGACTGATGTGTACAATGGTGGAATATCTGTATCGAGATTGTCAAATCGCCCGAATGTTTGCCAATAATTCTGATGTAAATAGCCTATGAGTTCCCCCCAACCTCCTCATAAGCCACAAACTGTACTTGGTCAACTGACTCAAGCAGTACAGACACTTCAAGCGAGGGTTGACTTTTCCAAGTTGGCGCTGAAGCCTAATGCTAAAGTACCAGAGATATGGGTGCAGGATACGGGGGACGAACGTGAGGTATATCCCTTGTTAGGCGATCGCTATATAGTAGGTCGTAGTTCCAAATCCTGTGATATAGTCATTCGCAATCCAGTTGTCAGCCAAATTCACCTATCACTCTCACGGGATTCAACTCAACGCACCCCTGTTTTTGTCATCAAAGATGAAAACTCCACTAATGGTATTTATCTGGGGAAACGCCGAATTAATCGATTAGAACTGCGTCACGGTGACATTTTTACTTTGGGACCGCCAGAACTCGCAGCTTCAGTGCGGCTACAATACTTTGACCCAGCACCCTTGCATATAAAAGCAGCAACTTGGGCGGCCTATAGTATGGCAGGTGTGAGCGCCTTAGTGGGGTTAGTCATAGGGGTGGAATGGCTAAAATTTTCCGTCAGACCCTTACCCACTGCTAGCAGCGCCCCTATAGTGATTTATGCCCGCGATGGCTCGACACCCTTACGCGAGCCTCGGAGTACCTCTCATGTAGACCTTAAGAGTTTAGAGGACTTTGGCTATTTACCCGCAGCCATAGTGGCCTCAGAAGATAGTCGTTACTATTGGCACTTTGGCGTTGACCCTTTAGGGATTTTGCGAGCTGTGTTAGTCAATACACGCAGTGGAGATGTACAGCAGGGGGCTAGCACCATTACCCAGCAAGTGTCCCGAAGTTTGTTCCGGGACTATGTAGGCGCTCAAGACTCCTTGGGACGCAAACTGCGGGAAGCTATTGTTTCCTTGAAGCTAGAAACTTTTTACAGTAAAGATCAAATATTACTCATTTACTTAAATCGAGTATTTTTGGGGGTGGATACATCCGGTTTTGAGGATGCGGCTCGTTATTACTTTGATAAGTCAGCCAGAGAATTAACTCTCTCAGAAGCTGCAACATTAGTGGGAATTTTACCTGCTCCCAACGCTTTTAATTTTTGTGGAAATAACCCCAATAGGCTACAACTAGTTGACTATCGTAATCGCGTGATTAGGCGAATGTTGGACATGGGGAAAATTTCCGCAGAACAGGCCAATCGAGCTAGGCGCTCCCCAGTCCAGATTAACCCCAAAGTTTGCGAACGGCAAGCCAGTACCATTGCTCCTTACTTTTACCAGTATGTATTCCAGGAATTGGAATCAATCTTGGGGGTAGGAGTTGCCAGAGAAGGAAATTTTATCATTGAAACCCAGCTCGATCCCAAAATGCAAGCAGAGGCGGAAACAGCTTTGCGTAATCAAATCAATAAAGCTGGTTCTACCTTTGGCTTTTCTCAAGGAGCGATCGTTACCCTAGACACTAGAACTGGTAGTATTTTGTCGATGGTAGGCGGGACTGATTTTGGAAAAAGCCAGTTTAACCGTGCTGTTCAAGCCCAAAGACAACCGGGTTCTACTTTCAAGGTTTTCGCTTTTGCAGCCGCCCTAGAGAGGGGAATACCAGCCTCTAAAACTTATTCTTGCGCGGCTCTACCCTGGCAAGGCTTTACCTATAGGCCTTGTAGAACCGGTGCCCAGAATTCCTTAGATATGACGACTGGCTTCGCCCTGTCAGAAAATCCCATTGCTCTGCGAATTGCCAGGGAGGTGGGGCTAGATAGAGTCGTATCCACCGCCAGACGTTTAGGAGTCAAGTCATCACTCGAAGCAGTTCCCGGCTTAGTACTGGGTCAAAGTGTAGTCAATGTTTTAGAAATGACTGGTGCTTTTGGCGCCATTAGCAATCGTGGTGTTTGGAATCCACCCCACGCAATTAGCAGGATTATAGACAGTAGTGATTGTCAAAATAGTCAGGATTTAAAAACTTGTCGTGTTGTCTATTCCTTTGACGAAAATCCGGACGCTAACCAGCGAGTTTTACCCACAGGTGTAGCCGATGAAATCAACCAGATGATGCGCCAAGCAGTAACTAGCGGTACTGGACGCGCCGCGGCTATCGGACTGGGGGAAGGTGGGAAAACCGGCACCACTGATAAAAACGTTGATCTCTGGTTTATTGGTTCAATCCCCAGTCGCCGGTTTGTAACTGGCATTTGGTTGGGTAATGACAATAATTCTCCCACATCCGGCAGCAGCGGGCAAGCAGCCCAACTTTGGGGCAATTATATGAGACAAATTACCAGATAAGGAGGGGGTGAATAATCACTGATATCCCCGCCAAGGGCTAACTTGCAGAATACCATCTCTGGTAAAAACTACTTTAAATTGGGCTATTGGTTCATTTGTGAGAGAACCATTAGCGGGACTGTGCAGCAATTTGGGTAGAGGAGTTGATTCTATGCCCTCATTTGCTCCTTGATTTACCGCTTTATAACCAATGATCGCACCATCAGGATTTACACCTACTCGATAGACTAAATCTTCTCTTAATTCTGAGCGACTAGTCCAACCTAGATCAATTTGTTTATAAATTTTTCCATTCAGAAGACGTAGTTGGGATGAATTAGTAATTTCTGTAGCTGAATTTAAGAGTGCTTCTAAATCTCTGATTTTGAGTGCTGTATCCACGATTGGAGTGGCTACATTCAGGTCAGTTGCTGGGGAACTCTCTGGAGTTTGTATATTTGGGGGTGTTATGTTCTCTGATGCAGCCGAATTGGGGGTGGGTGCTATGGATACAGTCTCTTCTTGCTCCTGGGTTGCTGGTGGGCGCGTCTCAGGGGCAGGAATTAGGCTCAAAGCGATGGCGGCAACTGCTACAGTTGAAATTCCTATACTTGCCGCTACTCCCTGCTTGAGTAGAAATTCATTAGGACTACCGTAACTTCTAGGCACGGGCTGTAATTCTAATGACAACTCTGGTAGGGTTTGGCTGTCAGCAAAAAATTGATCCACAGCTTCAACCAGGTCAAATAACTGCACTGTATTCAAATCCATTTGAATGGGCGGTTGATTATAGTTAGGCTGAGACTGAAAAACATCTACAGCTATTTCAGAATGCACAATTAACCGGTGCCGATTAGTGTAAATTTTTTGTAACTCCACTAATTCTGAGTCTTGATTATGTGCTTGGGGGTTTGACACATTACTCAAAAATTCTTGAGCATAGCCACTCACAGCCCGGACTAGACTCTCAAAAAATTCTCGTCCGCCTACTAGGGGCTGACTATAGCCAGATATATAGCATTCTGCATTGACCAATATGGATAATTCTGGACGCATACCTTGATAGTATGCTGCTTTGGCTACATCACTGAAACCCTCTAACAGCAGTGTACAATTAGGTAGACTGTACTTACGTTGAATATTCATTCTACTTCACCGTCAAAAAGACTAATCCAAAATCGCTGCATTCCAGCTGTACCAGTACAAAATAGTAATTGTCCCAACAAATTGATTGCTAGTTCATCTAATTTATCGTCAGAATCTAATGCCATTACGGTAGAACGTCGGGGATTCATTCTACTTCTGAAATGTACTCGAAATCGCTCTAGGTAATTCGATAGGCGCAAATTCTGTACCAAAGGTATCTGCTTTTCACTCATTTGCTGATATGTCATCAACATTTGGCGAATGACAACGGTTAAACGCCGCGCGA
The DNA here is from genome assembly GCF_029891675.1 of Anabaenopsis tanganyikae CS-531. NCBI lineage: Bacteria > Bacillati > Cyanobacteriota > Cyanophyceae > Nostocales > Nodulariaceae > Anabaenopsis > Anabaenopsis tanganyikae. Next base: position 43,634 of record NZ_JANQDF010000019.1, on the reverse strand, counting down.
TGTAGCTGGCAATAACTACTAAAGCTTTTGCTTCCATGATAGTCAAGGGACGGCGAATATGAGCTCTTCGCAGTGGGTTAGAGCTCCGCATTCGCCATAGATTTACTCGGTTTTTAATAATTCCTTTCAGTTCTAACTCATCAGCAAAAGCCAGAATAGCTTCGGAGCTACCAAGTTCTAAAGCTTCAATTGCCAGTAAAATTAGATCAACTTGCAGTCGGGTTCTAGCCGGACAACCCTGTGCTGCCTTGGCGAAGCTTACCATAGGCATCGCAGGGTCTGGTAAAGTATCCAGAATCATCGGCAAGGATGGGGGGGGTGGACTATTCAATGGCGTTAAGCTGGCTGAGACATTCATTCTATAAATTACCTTGTGCAGAGCTAATAGGCAGAATAAAACTAGTACAACTAATTTAAAGGAGCTAGAACAGGCTTGAACCTGTTTCAAACTTGTTTGTAGTGCTTAAGCATTGATTACTTTTTCTGCTGTCCAAAGTTCGGTAAAAATTAGGTAAATAAATCTCTTCTTGTCAGTCAGAAACTGATTTACCGATTTTTTTGTCGGAGGTAGTTCTCTTGGAGACCGTGGCTTTGTAGAAGTCTTTATGTAAGTGGGAGTGGTATTACAGTTGCAGTATCTACCTGCTTTGTGCGGTACAGATGCCAAGTTGCTCTAAGTAACGCCATCAAAAATCACCTCCGATTTAGTTGTTTTGAGTATAGTAAAAGAATATATTATCAAAAATCAGGAAACCCCCAAAGGCTAATATATTATTGTCCCTTACCTTCCCTGGCTGTATTACCGTGTAAAATTAGCTAATCTGGCTAAATTAGAGCGTCAATGATCAGGGTATGAGATTATAGTGTAGGATTTTTCAGGGACTAGTCATGAGTCATTGGTCATTAATCCCCCTCCTACCCCCTCATAAGTGAATTTTATGGATTTAAAGTCTCTAATTCGCGATATCCCAGATTTTCCTAAACCCGGAATTTTATTTCGCGATATCACTACTTTACTGCGCGACCCAGAGGGATTGCGCTACACTATTGACTTTTTTACGGAAAAATGCATTGGTTTAGGCTTAAGAGCTGATTATGTTGTGGGTATGGAGTCCCGTGGGTTTATTTTTGGACCTCCTCTAGCTTACAAATTAGGAGCGGGTTTTATTCCGGTACGGAAGCCGGGAAAGTTACCAGGAGCAGTTCACTCAATTGAATATGAATTAGAATATGGTACAGACTGCCTGGAAATGCATCAAGACGCTTTGCATCCAAATAGTCGCGTTTTAATTGTAGATGACTTGATTGCCACAGGTGGTACGGCTAGTGCAACCGCTAAGTTGGTGCAGAAGATTGGCTGCGAATTGGTAGGGTTTGGCTTTATCATCGAGCTACAGGATTTACAAGGACGTCAACATTTACCAGATGTGCCCATTGTCTCCCTAATTGAATACTAATCATTGTTAATCTCTCCTATATCCTGAGAAATTGACTAATAAAAAATGACTAAATTGCTATGACTTCTCAGAAAATTTCCTGGAAGACCTGTCACGAGGGCTTTATAGGGCTAGTCACGAACGAAACATTTGTTTATGTGGTGAAACGGATATTGCAAGCACTGTTCACTTTGTTATTGGCAACGGCGCTGTCGTTTGTGATCATGAAACTATCCCCGGGGGATTATGTGGATACGTTGCGCCAAAATCCGACAATTTCGCCAGAACGCATTGAGGAATTAAGGCAACAGTTTGGTTTAAATAAATCTTGGCCAGAACAGTTTGGACTATGGTTATGGCGAATTTTTACCCAAGGAGATTTTGGTACCAGTTTTGTTTACCAACGCTCAGTAGCTTCTCTGTTGTGGGAAAGGATACCAGCAACTTTACTTTTAGCGATCGCTTCTTTATTTTGTACCTGGGCGATCGCAATTCCCTTTGGTATTCTCGCAGCTGTGAAACAAAATCAAGCGACTGATCGCATTTTACAACTGATTAGCTACACAGGACAAGGGTTTCCTAGTTTCATCACTGCTTTGTTTCTGCTCATATTTGCTCAAATCACCTCACCTTTATTTCCCGTGGGTGGTATGACTAGCATCAATCATGCTGATTTGTCTTGGTTTGGCAAAATCATTGATATTGGCTGGCACATGATTTTACCCACCATTGCCTTAAGTATCACTAGTTTTGCCGGGTTGCAAAGAATCACTCGCGGAGAATTGTTGGATGTTCTACGTCAAGATTATATCCAAACGGCTCGCGCCAAGGGACTACCAGAAAATCGGGTGATTTATGTTCACGCTCTTCGCAATGCCATAAATCCTTTAATTACTTTGTTAGGCTTTGAATTGGCTGGTTTATTAGGTGGTGCATTTATTGCCGAACAATTCTTTAACTGGCCCGGTTTAGGGAGATTGACTTTACAGGCGGTAATGGCAAAAGACCAGTATTTAGTCATGGCTAGCCTCGTCATGAGTGCCGTATTACTGAATATAGGCAATTTAATGGCGGATTTGCTATTAAAGGTAGCCGACCCCCGGATTCGTTTGGAATCTTAATTGAGTATGTTTTCTGAAATTTATTATATATTGCGTTCCTCGACTGATGGTCGTTATCTCGTAGCCCATCCCGATGCTGAAAGTTCCGGCTATTTATTACTGTTTAGGGAAAACTTTGATGCTTTAAGCTATCTCAATACCCATGCTGGTCAATTAGCTAACCGCTTTGCCGTAGAATCTGTTCTTGCTACACAGTTGGGTAATTTGCTCAAACGTTGGGGTTTTAGCGGCGTGGGAATTGTCATAGATCCGTTATTGCCGAAAGTAGATTTTATGCAGCATCGTTAAATATAGTAGTTCGCAGGTAGATAAGTACTATATGAATGATAAAACTCTTGTGGAGTGGGCAGTATGCCCACTAAGGGTGTAGCGCAGTATAATGAGATACCCTATGAATAATCCACAGAGGCACAGAGAAAAAGGAGAAAGAAATAGAGAATTTCACTTCAGGGGTGGACATTTTGCCCGCCCCATTATTTAAACCACGACTTTTTCTAACATCAATTTAGAACGTTTGACTTGCTCAGGAATAGCTACGGGATAATCTCCAGTAAAGCAAGCTGAACAGAAACTATTAGTATCTTCCTGGGTTGCTTCCAGCATTCCCTCCCAACTCAGATAAGCCAGGCTATCTACTCCCAACTGCTCGGCAATTTCTGACACTGACTTGGTAGCAGCAATCAACTGATCCTGACTATCAGTATCAATACCGTAAAAACATGGATGTGTGACTGGTGGGGAAGAAATGCGCATATGTACCTCGCTAGCACCTGCTTCACGTAATGCTTTAACCAGTTTCCGGCTGGTTGTACCCCGAACAATGGAATCATCCACAATAATTACTCGTTTACCCACCAATACATCTTTGAGTGGGTTAAGTTTCATGCGAATCCCGGACTCGCGCATAGATTGTGTGGGCTGAATAAAAGTTCGACCCACATAGCGATTTTTAATCAGTCCTTCGGCGTAGGGGACACCAGAGGCTTGGGAAAATCCAATGGCCGCAGGTATTCCTGAATCAGGAACACCAAAGACAATATCAGCATCTACAGCGGATTCAGCCGCTATTTGTCGCCCTAACCTCATGCGATAGGTGTACAAACTTTCGTTGTGCATGATGCTATCAGGACGGGCAAAGTAAATCATCTCAAAGATACATAACTTACGAGCAGGTTTTTGACTCCAATGGTAGGAAGCTAAACCTGCTTCAGTAATCCAAACTAATTCCCCCGGTTCCACATCTCGTAAGTATTCGGCTCCAATGATATCTAAACCACAAGTTTCCGAAGCCAAGACATAACGGACTGGTAACCCGGGTAAAGTTCCAATTACTAAGGGGCGGATACCATTGGGATCCCGCGCACCCATGACACCAACGGGAGTCCCAATCACCAAACTAAAAGCGCCTTGGCAACGGTGAAATGCCCTACTTGCTCCTTCTACCCAATCTGCACCAGCGTTGACGGCTTGAGCGATCGCCAAAGCGATCATTTCCGAGTCTGTTGTTGTGACTAAACTCACTTGGGTCTTGACTAACTCTGACCGCAGCTGCACAGTGTTGACTAAATTACCATTATGTGCTAAAGCTAATGAACCTAGTCGGGTTTCCACCACAGCCGGCTGGGCATTATCCTTGCGGCTAGAACCAGTAGTGGAATAACGAGTGTGACCAATAGCGAGGTTTCCGGGTAACTGATCCAAAATGGACTCATTAAAGACCTGAGAAACTAAGCCCATGTCTTTGTGTAGGTGTACTTTTGCATCTTCAAACGTTGCAATCCCAGCTGATTCTTGACCCCTATGTTGCAGAGCGTATAATCCAAAGTAGGTCATTTTGGCAACATCTTCTTCTGGAGCGTAAATGCCAAAAACACCACAAGCTTCTTCTGGTTTGTCAGGTCGATGCTCTTGACTATTGATTGGGTCTATTTCCTGATTGTGGTATTCATCCGATAGCTTGTGCGGTGTAGCCATAGTGACGGAATGGATGGGAATCATTAGCTATTGCTCCTGGTTTGGGTGTCAAGTCGGAATAATCGGTAATTGATAATTTTTAATTCGCAATTACTACCCCACCAATAAATGGAGTGAGTTATGCTGGATTTTGTTCTGGAATTAATTACGAATTGCAAACTACGAATTAGTAATTATTTAGTCCCTGGGATTATGTCGCTGGATAGTTGCCAAATCCTTAACGAATCTTTAACCATCTATTAAAACAGTACCGTAATTCTGCTCACAGAGGTTAATTATCCCCATATAGGGGATAGAAAAATTAATTGGGAGTATTACCTAGGCGAGCAAGACGGTTAGAGATCGCCCGGAAATAGGGATCTTTCATCTGTTCCATAGTAAGTTTGATTAAGATTTGGTTATCATTGGTTAAAATCCTCAAACCTAGTTCAGAATCACCCAAATTACCTACTGTACCAAGTTTTTGCCAATTAGCCCCCAAATGTTCACCTAAGTAATATTCCCATTTTTCTTGCTGTGATTGTGTTACAGAAACTACTATTCTTGCCCCACCTTCACCAAACAGCACTTCATCCAGACGTTTTAACTGATGTTCAGGAATTTCTATCTGGATTTGGGCACCTAAGTTACCAGAAAGGCAACATTCAGCCAAAGCAACAGCCACACCCCCCTCAGATGAATCATGGGCCGAACATATCCAACCAGCACGAATACCTAAGCGGCAAACTTGCTGTACACGACGTTCCAAATCAAAATCTATCCTTGGCGGATGGCCAGCAACACTATTGTGAATAGTAGCTAAATACTCAGATGCACCCAAACTAACAGAGGATGTCAGAGGTAATCCCAAAAGATAAATTAAATCACCATTACCTTGCCAACCTTGACCACAAATCCTTGTTAAGTCAGGAATTAACCCCACCATACCCACCACAGGAGTAGGATAAATGGGTTGGGGATTACCTTGAGAATCAAAGGTTTCATTGTACAGAGAGACATTCCCGCCTGTAACTGGTGTTGCCAATTCTAGACAACCTTCAGACAAACCGCGACAAGCCTGGGATAATTGCCAGTAACCAACGGGTTTTTCTGGACTACCAAAATTGAGATTATCTGTCACCGCCAGAGGTTCGGCACCCACACAGCTGAGATTACGAGCTGCTTCTGCCACCACGGCCTTAGCTCCCTCATAGGGATCAAGATAAACATAACGAGGATTACAGTCTACAGTTGCCGCCACACCTGATGTCAAACTTTCAGGTTCTAATTCTTCATTTTTCCTTGTTTCTAGGGGACGTAAGCGCACCACAGCAGCATCAGCACCACCAGGCAGAATCACAGTATTATTCTGGACTTGATGGTCATACTGACGATAAACCCAATTTTTAGAAGCGATGGTTGGCGTACCGAGCAAAGTTAACAGAATATTATCCCAGGATTGGAGTTTACCTTCAATGTCAATCCCCGCAATTGTACAAGCTGGTAAGGAATCAGGTGACCATTTCCAAGCTTCCAGAACATACTCTGGTGGTTCTGCTAACAATTCCCGTTCATAAAGAGGGGTATTTTCCGCCAGCGCCTCAGCCGGAATTTCTGCTGCGACTGTACCCTGAAAGAAAATCCGCACAATGGGGTCAGCAATCACAGTACCCGCAACCACAGCATGAAGTCCCCAACGGTGGAAAATATCAATTAGCTCTTGTTCTCGACCCTTGTGGGCTACAAATAGCATTCTTTCTTGAGATTCAGACAGCAGGTATTCATAGGGAACCATCCCCAACTCCCGCACAGGAATTTTATCTAAATCAAATTCAATACCCACACCACCTTTAGCCGCCATCTCTGAAGTAGAACAGGTAATACCCGCAGCACCCATATCTTGGGCGGCGACAACAGCACCAGTTTTAAATGCTTCCAGACAAGCTTCAATTAAAGACTTTTCTATAAAGGGGTCACCTACTTGTACGGCGGGACGGTTATCCATTGATTCATCTGTTAATTCCGCACTAGCAAAACTGGCACCCCCCATACCGTCTCTTCCCGTGGTAGAACCGACATATAACACAGGATTACCAATACCAGCAGCACCGGATTTAACGATTTCTGGTGTTTCCATTAATCCCAGTGCCATGACGTTAACTAAGGGATTACCCGAATAAGCCGGGTCAAAATATACTTCACCCCCAACAGTCGGCACTCCAACGGAATTACCATAATGTGAAATACCCGCTACAACACCTGTAAATAACCTTTGGGTTTTGGGATCATCTAGAGAACCGAAACGTAAAGAGTTTAATAAGGCAATGGGACGCGCCCCCATTGTAAATATATCTCTTAATATACCGCCTACACCTGTGGCGGCACCTTGGAAGGGTTCGACGGCTGATGGGTGGTTATGAGATTCAATTTTAAATGCTAATTGCAGTCCAGCGCCTAAGTCTACAACTCCGGCATTTTCACCAGGTCCAACCAGGATGCGCGCTCCTGTGGTGGGAAACTGCTTAAGTAAAGGACGGGAATTTTTATAACAGCAATGCTCAGACCACATAACTCCAAACATTCCCAGTTCAGCTTTGTTGGGATGTCGTCCTAAGCGTCTGACAATTTCTGCATATTCTTCTGGTTTTAATCCTTCGGCGGCGATTTCTTGAGGGGAAAAGGGAGTAGAGGAAGTGGCGGTCATGGAAATAATGCACCAAGAGTACAGAGAATTATTGTATCGATTTAGTTACCCTATATGCACTTTGCAACCACTAATTAAGACTTTTTTGCATATTTACCCTTCAAATAGTGGCGACTATCTGCTAAAATTTCCCCACATCTGGTTAATAACTTGACAGATTTTTTGCCACAGCCATGACCAAATGTGAGGACGTTATGATCAAATGAGAAATCTTATGGGTCTAATACCTTAACATTCACAATCCTAGAACCAACACCAGTTTGATCAAGACATCGCTTGAATGATGTAATCAAAGTAGGGTGCTGCTTCGGTCGCATCTTCCACACTTAGTAAGTCAAGAGAGGCAGTTTTCAAGGCGCTAATAGCTTCTACCATGCCTGGTACAGGAACACCTAAAGAATTGTACATTTCTCGCACGCCGATTAAACCAATTTTTTCGATTGGTTCTTTGTCGCCTGCAAGTACGCCATAGGTAATAAGGCGCAAATACCAACCAAAGTCACGGATACATAGGGAACGCTGACGTTCGCCGTAAGCATTACCGCCGGGGGCGATAAAGTCAGGGCGCTTTTTCCACAGATTTTTGGTTGCTTCCTGAACAATCTTTTTTTCGTTCTCCGCTAAGGTCGCAGCAATGCGTGTCCTTTGTTCTCCGGTTTGGAGAAATTCTTTGATGCTTTTGAGTTCGCCACTGCTCGGATAACGCAGTTGGTCGTCGGCTTGGAGAATAACTTGGCTAATTACGGTCATAATTATACGCTCTTGTGTGCGAAATATTATTTGCTAGTTTAGCGAGTCTGAGGTACACAAAGAAAGGAAAATTAGGAAGATGATGGGAGTGAGCACAAGGATTGTGATTTTCTCATGACCAATGACCCATGACTAATAACTAATGACTAAACACCAGGGTGAGTTAATTGAAATTGTGATCGCCGACTTGAGTAGTACAGGTGATGGTGTGGGACGTTTTGAGGAAATTGTGGTTTTTGTCCCCGATACTGTTCCAGGCGATCGCGCTATAGTTCGCTTAGTACAAGTTAAACCTCAATACGCTCATGCTCAACTTCATCACCTCTTGCAAGCATCTCCTCATCGGGTCAGAGCAAGTTGTATTGTGGCTGACAAGTGTGGTGGTTGTCAGTGGCAACATATTGATTATGAATATCAGCTAGTAGCGAAGCATGATCAAGTTATCCAAGCTTTACAGCGTATTGGTGGTTTTGTCAATCCACCAGTCGATCCGGTGTTAACCACAGATGCACCTTTGGGCTATCGCAATAAGGCCACTTATCCTCTAGGAGTTTCCGCCACAGGTCAGGTACAAGCTGGTTACTACCAAAAAGGTAGCCATCGATTAGTGAATTTAAATCAATGTCCTGTTCAAGATGCGAGATTAAATCCTTTACTGGTACAAGTAAAGCAGGACATCCAACAACACGGTTGGCAAATTTACGATGAACGAAAACACCAAGGACAAATCCGCCATTTGGGTTTACGTATTGGACGGCGAACTGGCGAAATGTTATTGACTTTGGTAGTGAAGGAGTGGAATTTACCAGGAATTGAACAGCAAGCCCAGGAATGGTTAAAGCGCTATCCCCAACTGGTGGGTGTGTCTTTAAATCGCAATCACCATCGCACAAATGCCATTTTTGGCGCTGAAACTCGTTGCGTTGCTGGTGTTTCTCACCTGCGAGAAGTCTTTGCTGATTTAGAATTTCAAGTCCGTCCAGATACGTTTTTCCAGGTTTATACAGAAACCGCAGAAGCACTGTTGCAGATAATTCAGTCAGAACTCAATCTTCAAGGACAGGAGTTGCTAATTGATGCTTATTGTGGTATTGGTACTTTAACTTTACCTTTAGCCAAACAAGTTCGGGAAGCTATAGGATTAGAATTACAACCAGAAGCTGTAGAGCAAGCTATTGTCAATGCCCAGCACAATGGAATTAATAATGTTACATTCCAAGTAGGCGCAGTAGAGAATTTGCTGCCGGAAATGGGCATAATACCAGATGTGGTGTTACTTGATCCGCCGCGCAAAGGGTGCGATCGCGCCGTGATTAATTCTTTATTAGAACTGAAACCTCCACGCATAGTTTACGTCAGTTGTAAAGTAGCTACTCTGGCTCGCGATCTAAAATTGTTATGCCAAGATGGGCTATATCACATGACACGCATACAACCTGCTGATTTCTTCCCCCAAACAGCTCATGTAGAAGCGGTTGCTTTTATGGTGTTATCACATTAGTATCAGTAATACTGAGTGTGGAAGAAAAACTTACATTTCAAATTTGTAGTCTAATGCATACTAAAAATGCTAAAATCTAATTAAGCTAAAAAAAACGATTTTGTTACAGAGATTAAATTCCCATCCACCCCAAGCAACATGAATAAGCTTTGGTAAAGCAACTATCGGCAATACCAAGATTATCCTCATACTCTTGAATATTACCAATAATTTTCTTTGCTAACTGCACGAGCAGTTGTCTTTATAGGCGTTATATGTATCAACAATCTCATCTCATAAACAGAGTCAATTCTCCCTAGGATTTCCCAAATTTAGTGTTTAAAGACGCAAGTTTGAAGGCAGCGTGACCACCTCACTTTTGTATCAGGGTGCCTGTAATCAATAGCAAACTAATGTCTAGCTAACTGAAAGCTGCGGGGTTTCTCTTGTGATGACCATTTCCCTTCGTCCAGTTGGACGTTATTGGGGCACAATTAGTTTTGCCTCAACTCTTTATCTATGCCCAATTTTAGATTTACTCCTAGCTGAAATTCCAGGAAAACTGCAAGCAGAATTGCGCCTAGGACTCCAAGAAGCCCTAGTAAATGCCGCAAAACATGGTAATAATCTTGATCCTAGTAAAACAGTTGTAGTCCGTTTTTCCCTAATCAACAATCAATATTGGTGGGTAATCTCAGACCAGGGTCAAGGCTTTGTTCCTGTATCGGCTGATGATGAAAACCCCACAGATTATTTACCACCAGATGAATCAGAAAATGGTCGTGGTTTATGTCTTCTGCATCAAATTTTTGATCAAGTAGAGTGGAATCGTAAAGGTACAGAATTGAGACTGTGTAAAGAAATGGAAAATAGCCCCCGTTTGTCTTTGAGAAGGTAGGGGAGCGGTCATTAGTCATTGGTATTGGGAAAACAACTACTTTATCCCTGATTTCCATGGCTGGGACAGGGAGGTGCAGAAATTGATCGGTCTAACCAACCAACAGCTTGTTGTAATCTCACTATGGCTTCTTCGGGCTGATTTTGGACAAGGTACAAAAGGGCGGCCGCGGCTTGTTCACTAGCGCGAGAATTGCGGTTAGACTTGAGGCGATGCCAATCCTTAGGCGAGATACTTAGCCTTTCCATTAAGGCTTGGGCTAGTTCTAGAGTGCTAAGTTCATTCAATGGATTGGTTTGAGAAAGCTGAGTAGGTTGAGACATGATTCTAAGTGCTAAGTGATGCGTAAAGAGAAGATAAATTACTTATATAAAATAGTGCTGATTCAGAAGTTAAAATTTTGGGGATTGACCAGCATTTAATCATAGTTTACTACCTGAAAATGAAACCGCGTCAAGAATCACCATCGCCAGGGGAAAGTCAAGAAACGGATTTGGATCAAGAACTGGAAAATATAGAGCGATGGCTCTACTCCTTGAAGAAACGTTACAATCAGGTACAAAGCCATCGACAAAAACAGGCACAATGGCAACAGCATCAACACGAATTAGCACAAGATAAACACCAGACAGCAGAAATATCAGCTGCCCAGTAAATTAAACAGCAGTTAAAACTACTAGAAATCAACTGAGAACGCCAGTTATTTTCTGGGACTAGTTTGACAAAACCTTTCTGTCCAGCCGTCCGCTTGAGTGGAATGGTATTTATTGTAGGCTGGATATTGTGGTGGGTAATCCCGATTTTGGCTTGGGGAGCAACTTAAATGTTAATATTGTTTAATATCTGTCTTAGTTGACAAAATAGAAGTTATATAGTATGTCAAATCGAAGAATTGCAGAAGTATTACGCACTGGTCAACCTGATGATTCTCTCGTGGTTCAAGGCTGGGTGAGAACAAAACGGGAGTTAAAAGGATTTGCGTTTATAGAAGTCAATGACGGATCCTCACTAGCTAATTTGCAAGTGGTCATCAATCAGGATTTACCAGACTACGAAGCCATTATTAAAAAGCTGAATACAGGTGCTTCGGTGGAGGTGAGTGGGCTACTAGTGGCTTCTCAAGGGAAGGGACAGCGCATTGAATTAACAGCCGCGGCTGTGAAAGTTTATGGAGAAGCTGATCCCGAAACCTACCCTCTGCAAAAGAAACGCCACTCCTTTGAATTTTTACGCACAATAGGACACTTGCGATCGCGGACTAACTCCTTTGGTGCAGTTTTCCGGGTGAGAAACGCCTGTTCTACAGCGATTCACCAATTTTTCCAAGAGAGGGGCTTTTTATGGGTACATACACCTGTAATTACGGCTAACGACTGCGAAGGCGCGGGTGAACTATTCAGCGTCACCAGCTTCGACCTCAAAAACATACCCCGCACAGAAACTCAAACAGTAGATTACACCCAGGACTTTTTTAGTAAACCCACCTATTTAACAGTTAGCGGTCAGCTAGAAGCCGAGGTCATGGCCATGGCCTTTACTAACGTCTACACATTTGGCCCCACATTCCGGGCGGAAAATTCCAATACCTCGCGCCACCTCGCCGAATTTTGGATGGTGGAACCAGAAATGGCCTTCTGCGACCTAGATGGTAATATGGATTTAGCCGAAGCATTTCTCAAACAGGTTTTTGGATATGTGTTAGAGAAATGTCCAGAAGACATGGAATTTTTCAATCAACGCATTGATAATACTGTTTTAGCCACAGCCGACAATATTATTAATAATCAATTTGAGCGATTAACTTATACAGAAGCAGTCAAATTATTAGAAAAAGCCAATGTCAAATTTGAATATCCAGTGAGTTGGGGCTTAGATTTACAATCAGAACATGAAAGATATTTAGCAGAACAGCTGTTTAAAAAGCCTGTAATTGTCACAGATTATCCAGCACAAATTAAAGCATTTTATATGCGTTTGAATGAGGATGAAAAAACCGTTCGCGCCATGGACATTCTGGCACCTAAAATTGGGGAAATTATCGGCGGTTCTCAAAGAGAAGAAAGGTTAGATGTATTGGAACGCCGTATTTTAGCGCAGGGAATGCAGCCGGAAGATTTATGGTGGTACATGGATTTACGCCGTTATGGTACTGTTCCCCATGCTGGTTTCGGCTTAGGCTTTGAAAGACTGGTGCAATTTATCACAGGTATGGGAAACATCCGGGATGTGATTCCCTTCCCTCGCACACCACAAAGCGCCGATTTCTAGTATAAGCCATGATATAAATCTCTTGCAGCCTTAACCCACACTAAAAGACCACAAAAAACTTAGGGTGGGTGAGGTACACAGGGTCATATTGTAGCGATAAATATTTGTAATTTTGAGACGTAACTCACTCTATGGTTATTTCCAGTTGGGAAGACGGGGAATTTAGGTGGAGTGATGTATTGATAATTTTAGGTGATATCCGGGTTGGAACATGGCAGTTGAGGACTGTATTATGAATTATGAATTATGAAGTTTGAATTAAAAAAACCCAAATTTAGCTTCACAATTCATAATTTGTTAGCCGTCAAACTAAAGTCAGGATGTCAAAACAAGCTTGAGTTTTGAGCTATTCTGTGTAACTCAAAACTCAGAACTTGGGAAATCAGCACAGAGATTAAGCCATTTGATTTTCAATCGCCCAACGCGCTAGTTCAGTACGGTTGTGGAGATTAGTTTTGCCCAACATATTGGACACATGGCTTTCAACTGTACGCTGACTCACATTTAGTTCTTCAGCAATTTCCCGATTAGCTAAACCCCTAGCGACAAACTGTACCACTTTCAGTTCAGTTGGGGTTAACTGTACATCAAAGGGAACCTGAATTCGGGAACCGTTTTCTCCTCCTTTAGCTTGGTGTTCTTTCCAACGAGTAGTTTGCTTCAGCGAAGATTCTACTTGTGCTACGAGTTCTTCTGGTTCAAAGGGCTTGACCATATAAACATCAGCCCCTTTGTTCAGACCTTTAACTCGCTCTGCACTTTGGCCCTTCGCTGATAGGAAAAGCACGGGAATCCAGGCGGTGCGTTCATTTTGTCGGAGTTGTTCTACAAAAGTATATCCGTCCATCTCCGGCATGATGACGTCACAGATGATCATATCTGGAATATCTTGTTGAAGAATTCCCAGGGCTTCTCGTCCATTTTCGGAAGTGTTAACTTCATAGCCTCTAAATTCCAGGTAGTCCTTCACCAGCAAGATGAGGTTAGGGTCATCGTCAATCAGTAGCAGTCTTTTGTGATCTTTCATGCTGGGCTCTTTCATAGCATTGGCACTTTTCGCGCTTCGGTCCATCAAGGTGTTGAGTGGTTATCCTTTATGGTGGATCATTGAGGTGTTGTCCTTTTTCTACTTAACTTGCCTTTGCCTTCTGGAAGTCTTAAAAGTGGTGATTACTTTTGATAAGACGACGGGATCATGGGCAACTTTCAGTAAGGATACGTAGAGCAGTAGTATTTATAATGCGTTATTATATATCGCTTTGAAAGTGGCGGGTGAAAAAAACACTGATTAAATAATCATGCTTCTAATTCACGAGGTACATATTGGCTGAAGATGACCCTAACTTAAAAAAAACCGCCCTTTCAGAGGCTTACTGCTTTACTATATCCTGGTGATGTTCAGCCTTGACAAATGTTCGCAAGCAAGTAGAGGAGTTATCGGCAGAAGATGGGTCAAAATGCATATTCTTGCACCACCATTATGCCTATCGAGTGTTTTGGGATGACTGGCTCAATAACTTCTGGTTTTGCTCGGCAATACCAGGAACCATATGGGTAGACCACCATTATCGGTCTACAGCAACAAACCCGCAAGAGATAGGCTGTAGTCTTATAGGATGTAAGTGGGAGACTTGCTGTTTAATTCACCCTTGGGCTTTAGTCAGTGTTCCCAATATCCAAGACTAACTTGTTTTGCACAGAAGTGAGTAACTGTCTGGTCAGCACAGATAAAATTCTCTGGCTGAATTTCTGCCATTGCTCAGATTTTTAGACAATTACTTAGGGCTTTGTCATCAAGAAACTGAGTAATTTTGGCGAGTTAACGGCGTCACCCTACCAGTGTAGTCTTACTCATCGATCGGCACCCTGATTACAGTTTTATAACAATTTCCCGGTTTTGCACATAAATTTATCTATATAAAAATATTCGTAACTTACCCAGCAAAACCCGATATATCCAAATGATGCAGTATTTATACTTAAGTACTGCTGCCATATGCTGGTGCGGGAACCCGTACTCAATTAATTATTGCCATTTTATGCTGCTTTTAGGTAGATTAGCACTCAGGAGTTGAGAGTGCTAACTCTGGAGAAAAAATATTTATGGCAGCTGTAACTTTAAGCGTTTCTACAGTTAAACCCCTAGGCGATCGCGTTTTCGTAAAAGTGAGCGCCCCCGAGGAAAAAACCGCAGGTGGACTGTTTTTACCCGACAACGCCCAGGAAAAACCCCAAGTAGGCGAAGTAGTAGCCCTTGGACCTGGCAAGCGTAACGATGACGGTAGCCGTCAGACATTAGACATTAAAGTCGGCGATAAAGTGCTGTACTCCAAGTATGCTGGCACTGATATCAAGCTCGGCACAGAAGAATACGTACTGCTTTCTGAAAAAGATATCTTAGCAGTCGTCAACTAATGGGGAATGGGTACAGACGCAAGGGGGCGAACCCCACGCCCAAAGCCCAACCCCTAAAGTCCAATCAAAAATCTTGACTTACTCCCTGAATAGAGATACCTATGGCAAAGCGCATTATCTATAACGAAAACGCCCGTCGCGCCCTCGAGCGAGGCATTGACATCTTGGCTGAGGCTGTAGCTGTCACCCTAGGCCCTAAAGGTCGTAACGTAGTCCTCGAAAAGAAATTTGGCGCACCCCAAATCGTTAATGACGGTGTAACCATCGCCAAAGAAATCGAATTAGAAGACCACATTGAAAATACAGGCGTGGCGTTGATTCGTCAAGCTGCTTCTAAGACCAACGACGCGGCTGGGGATGGTACCACCACTGCCACCGTTTTAGCCCACGCCATGGTCAAAGAAGGCTTACGCAACGTTGCAGCTGGTGCTAATGCAATTTCCCTGAAGCGTGGTATTGATAAGGCTGCAGGCTTTTTAGTAGATAAGATTGCTCAACACGCCCGTCCAGTAGAAGATTCTAAATCCATTGCCCAAGTTGCTTCGATTTCAGCTGGTAACGATGAAGAAGTCGGCCAGATGATTGCCCAAGCAATGGACAAAGTAGGCAAGGAAGGCGTAATTTCTCTCGAAGAAGGGAAATCTATGACCACCGAGCTAGAAATTACCGAAGGGATGCGCTTTGACAAGGGCTATATCTCTCCCTACTTTGCCACCGATGCTGAACGCATGGAAACGGTTTTTGATGAGCCTTTCCTGCTGCTCACCGATAAAAAAATCGCTTTGGTACAAGATTTGGTACCAGTTCTCGAGCAAGTAGCTCGTGCTGGTCGTCCTTTAGTGATTATCGCTGAGGATATTGAAAAAGAAGCTTTAGCTACCTTGGTGGTTAACCGTCTGCGTGGTGTGTTAAATGTTGCGGCTGTAAAAGCTCCTGGCTTTGGCGATCGCCGTAAAGCTATGCTCGAAGATATCGCCGTTCTCACTGGTGGTCAATTAATTACCGAAGACGCTGGTTTGAAGCTAGAAAACACCAAGCTAGAAAGCCTGGGTAAAGCTCGCCGTGTGACCATTACCAAAGACAACACCACCATTGTTGCTGAAGGTAATGAAGTTGCTGTTAAGGCTCGTTGTGAACAAATCCGTCGTCAGATGGAAGAAACCGAATCTTCCTACGACAAAGAGAAGTTACAAGAACGTCTTGCTAAACTCTCTGGTGGTGTAGCTGTGGTCAAAGTGGGTGCTGCCACCGAAACCGAAATGAAAGATAAGAAGCTACGCCTGGAAGATGCTATCAACGCTACCAAAGCGGCTGTAGAAGAAGGTATCGTTCCCGGCGGTGGTACAACTTTAGCTCATCTGGCTCCTAGCCTGGAAGAGTGGGCTAACAGCACCCTTACCGGTGAAGAATTAACAGGTGCTTTGATTGTAGTTCGGGCTTTACCAGCGCCTCTGAAGCGGATTGCTGAAAACGCCGGTCAGAATGGTGCTGTCATTGCTGAACGGGTCAAAGAGAAAGAATTCAACGTTGGTTACAATGCTGCTACCAATGAATTCGTTGATTTGTTAGCCGCTGGTATTGTTGACCCTGCGAAAGTAACTCGTTCTGCTCTGCAAAATGCTGCTTCGATCGCTGGTATGGTGTTGACAACCGAATGTATTATCGTTGACAAGCCAGAACCTAAAGACGCTGCTCCTGCTGGTGGCGCTGGTATGGGTGGCGGTGACTTCGATTACTAATACTCTCTAAGTCACATAAATTAAAAAAGCTCCATTCCCTTGTGGGTGGGGCTTTTTTTGTGGCAATCACAACCCAGAGTGAGTAAATGTAATAATTAATAAAAAAGACGTCTTATAATATCATCAACTTAATTAAATATAGCGTGTCTCAATTTTGTGAAGTACAGATTCAATGGTAACAAGCTTGTTTAGAAAGATTTAGGCGTACCTCAGTTGCTTAGGAAATGCTATAAATTTGCGCACAATGTCGATATTTTCCTGATTTACCCAATTTTCCCCACATGAACATGATGAGGAATGAGGTTGTTATGCAACCTAGCGATTCAAAGAATATTAGAGCAATTCTTACGTGATTAATAGAAGAAATACAAAGCTTATAATCTTTAATATCAAATGAACGACCACAAACTTTATTATCCCAATTACCCCAAAAAGTAACTAATATTCTGACATGACACACTTAAAATATGAAGGTTATTACGAAGTAAAACTAAATAAATTAGTTAGAGAAAAATTTGGAGACACTAATGTTTATGGACAAAATGCTAAATCATTACTGACAAAGGCAACTGGTTTTATTGGTGATTATGATTTTACGCTGAATCCTTATCGGGGTTGTCAGTATGGGTGTAGTTATTGTTATGCGGCTGCATTTAGTCCCAATAGTAAGATGCGGGATGATTGGGGTAAATGGGTAATTTTTAAAGAAAATTCTGCCCAAGTTTTGACTAAGGAATTACAAAAATGGTATAAGCAACACCCTCAAACTCCTCCCAGAATTTACATGAGTAGCGTTACAGATCCTTATCAACCTCTGGAATCTCGCCATCAGTTGACTCGGAGGTTGTTAGACGTAATGCTAGATGTTAGGAATGATGGCTATGCCACACCAACATTAGTAATTCAAACTCGAAGTCCAATTATTACAAGAGATATTGATTATTTACAACGATTTAAACGCTTACGTATTAATATGAGTATTCCCACTGGAAGTGAATCAGTTAGAAAAGATTTTGAATCGCGATCGCCTAGCATTAAAGCCAGATTAAATGCCATAATTAAACTTAAGCAAAGTATTGACTCCTTCAAAGGTTTCGTACCAAAAATATCTATTACAATCACTCCATTACTACCTACTTTACCCAGTGATGAAGCTGCTTTTATTAGTAAGTTAGCTGTTGCTGATAGAGTCGTAATTCAAGATTTTCATCTTAATCATAATCGTTCTCTCATAGCATCAACTCGTCAGGAAGCCAGGGAGATAAAGCAAAAATATGATTGGTGGTATAATGCAGAAAATTTTAGCTATGTCAAATTTAAAGAAAAACTATTTAATCAACTTCCTGGTGTAGAAATTAAAGAAGGTAAAGAGGGATTTGGATATGAGTAATCCGATTGCTAATTGGTGGCGTAGTCAGCAATTTAACTCAGCATTAAAACGTGGTGATACTAAAAAAGCAGAGCAATTATTGCAAGCTATTCAACAATCAGGTGCAAGTTTTTCCTGGATAGAGAAATTATTTAGAGATAAATTGCAACTTGACCGTTATTCTCAAGACTATAAAAGGGAAGTAGCAAATTTAACTAAACAAATAACAGATGAGCGTCATCAAACAGATAATATAACATTAGTACCAGAAAAAAACTTTATTAAATTTGTCAATGAAAATTTTAATTTAGTTCAGCATGATGAATATAAACTACAGGTTACCGGTATCGACCAACAAATATTTGATGAGTTTGAAGCTACTCTGGTTGAATATCTAAAAGTAGAGTTTAGAAAATTTTCTCAAGAACAGTTAGATATTAGAATAAAAGATGCCGTAAAAGACATTAATAAGTTAAAAATTGGACAAGATCCAAACTATAATTTCAGTTTAACTCCCCATGTCTATTTTATGAAGTTTTTTTTAGAGAATGTATATTGTTTATATTTAGCTTGGTTTTTGGTTTATCAGGATGGCTTACTACCAAGTCAGGTAAAAATTCTTGATATTGCAGCAGGTCCAGGAACAGTTGCTTATGCTTTAGCTTTATTTTTTAAAAGTGCTGTTAATTTTTGTAAAATTCCTCCAATTCATATATCTTATTACTCTTTAGAACAGCAAGATGATTTCCAGTTTAGAGGACTGCAGTTTTGGCGCCGATATATTGAGTCCCAGATAACGCCTATTAATACCTACTTTCGCTTTGTTACTTCTGACGTTTTTAGTTGGAATTATCAAGCTGCTAATTTACCTGGTGATTTTTTTGACTTCATTATTATTTCGCACTGTTTCTTTTCTGATAGAAATAAAAGGATACAGGTTCATCATATTTATCAACAAATTATTGCTAAAAGTTTAAATGCACAAGGTTATGTTATCCTAGTAATACAAGATAAGAAATTATTTAAGTTTTATAAATGTCCACAAAGTGAAGATTTAGAACAGGAAAGAAATATTGTTATTAAGTTTGTTTCTGATTTAGGTTTAAAGCTGGTTTGGTATAGATATTTAACATCTACAGATTCCCGATCATCCGATCCTGCTAAATTTGCTAGGTTTGCTACGGAAAATTTACCGAAGCAAGTAAATATGAGTCCAATGATCCAGAAATATTTTGATCAAAAGCATGATTCTCACTATAAATTAGATGATTATGTAATTTTGGCACAACAGCAGAATATCAAAGCTTGATGAAAAGGGTAAAATTTAAAGTTTTTTAATTATATAAACTCAGTCCTGAAGGTGTAAAGGTTTAATTTTATAAATGAGTTCTAATCCCGCAGAAGGTTGGCATGGCAAACTTAATCTAGTATATGCCGATCGCCTGAATAATACCGAGTTAATTCACAGTCACCAGCAAGCACCCCTGAAGGTACAACGGCCTTTTTATCCAGAGGGGGCAAAAATTTGTCATAGTGTGATATTACACACTGCGGGGGGTGTCGTAGGGGGCGATCGCCTATCCTATAACCTCCACCTCCAACCCCAAGCAAAAGCATTAATTACCACAGCAGCAGCCAGTAAAATATACAGAAGTAACGGACTACAAGCCAGGCAAAATATAAACATCCAAATTGATGCAGGTGCTTGTTTAGAATGGCTCCCCCAAGAAACAATAATATTTAACGGAGCAATTTATCGCCAAGATTTACGGGTAGAATTAGCACCGGGAGCCAGTTGGTTAGGTTGGGAAATTACCCGATTTGGTCGGACTGCGAGGGGTGAAAAATTTTTCCAAGGAGAATGGCGATCGCACACAGAAATTTGGCAGGAAGGCCTTCCCCTGTGGATTGATCGCCAATGGTTACCCGGTAGCGAAGAGGTTTTTCACAGTCCTCATGGTTTAGCGGGACAACCAATAGTAGGTAGTCTGGTTTGGGTAGGAAACCCTATTTCTGGGGAAACCTTGGCAAAAATGCGGAATTTATGGGTGGGTACTGGGGATATCGGTATGACACAGTTACAAAATGGATTTTTGTGTCGATATCGTGGTACTTCCACATCAGAAGTGAGAAACTGGTTTACAGCTATTTGGCAATTACTACGAGTATCCGTTTTAAATCGTAGTAGCTGCGTACCCAGAGTATGGCAGGTTTGAACAAAGCATAGAGGATAAGAGAATGCAACTGACACCCCAGGAAAAAGATAAACTGCTGATTTTCACCGCCGCCTTATTAGCAGAGAGACGTAAAAATAGGGGTTTAAAATTAAACTATCCAGAAGCAGTCGCCTATATTTCCGCTGCTATTTTAGAAGGAGCAAGAGATGGGCAAACTGTAGCAGAACTAATGACTTATGGGACAACCGTATTAACAAAAGATGATGTTATGCCAGGTATACCCGAAATGGTACAAGAAGTCCAGATAGAAGCAACCTTTCCCGATGGTACTAAGTTAGTAACTGTACATAATCCCATTAGATAATTATTAGGTAAAAGTAAAACCATGATTCCAGGGGAAATTATTACACCAGATGGCGACATAGAATTAAATGCAGGTCGTCCTACCATTAAACTACAAGTTGCAAATACAGGCGATCGACCGATTCAAGTAGGTTCCCATTTTCACTTTTATGAAGTGAATCCAGCCTTAGATTTTGACCGGGAACAAGCGCGGGGAATGCGACTTGATATTCCCGCAGGAACAGCAATAAGATTTGAACCGGGAGACCAAAAACAAGTTACCCTAATACCCTTAGTAGGGAGTCGTCAAGTTTACGGGTTTAATAGCAAAGTTAATGGAAGTCTTTAAACGCAAAGGGGCGCAAAGGTAGACGCAAAGGGACGCAAAGGTATGGATGAGAATGATTTGAGTCGGATAATTATTGGTTGTGCAATGCGGGTGCATACTGTCCTAGGTCCAGGTTTATTAGAGTCGGCCTATGAGGAATGTTTGGATTATGAATTGAGGAAACAGGGATTAAATGTGAGTAAGCAAGTTCCACTACACCTGATGTATGAAAATGTCAAATTGGATTGTGTCTATAGATTAGATTTAATGGTAGAAAATAAGGTAATTATTGAAGTCAAAACCGTAGAATCATTTAAACCAATTCACGCAGTACAACTTTTAACTTACCTAAAACTGGCTAACTGTAAACTTGGTCTCCTCATCAACTTTAATGTCACCCTCCTCAAAGAAGGAATCAAACGTGTAGTTCACCAACTCTAACTTTGCGTACCTTTGCGCTTTCCTTTGCGTACCTTTGCGTTTAAATATAATTAGGAGCAATTTACTATGCCTTATAGAATTTCTCGTCAAGCCTACGCCGAAACCTATGGCCCTACAGTAGGCGATCGCATTAGACTAGCTGACACAGAATTATTTATTGAAGTAGAACAAGATTTTACCACCTATGGCGATGAAGTGAAATTTGGTGGCGGTAAAGTTATTAGAGACGGAATGGGACAATCCCCCATTTCTAACGCCGATGGCGCGGTAGATTTAGTGATTACAAACGCCTTAATTCTCGACTGGTGGGGTGTGGTCAAGGCAGATATTGGCATTAAAGACGGTAAAATTTTCAAAATCGGTAAGGCGGGAAATCCTTATATTCAAGACAATATAGATATTATTATTGGCCCGGGTACGGAAGCTTTAGCTGGGGAGGGAATGATCATCACTGCTGGGGGTATTGATAGTCATATTCATTTTATTTGTCCTCAGCAAATTGAGGTGGCGATCGCTTCTGGGATTACTACTATGTTGGGTGGTGGTACTGGACCTGCTACAGGAACAAACGCTACCACCTGCACCCCTGGACCTTGGAATATGCACCGGATGTTACAAGCTGCTGATGCGTTCCCCATGAATTTAGGCTTTTTGGGTAAAGGTAACACCAGTCAACCCCAAGGAATAGTAGAACAAATTTTAGCAGGTGCGATGGGGTTAAAACTCCATGAAGACTGGGGAACTACCCCCACCACTATTGATACTTGTTTGGGTGTAGCTGATGAATATGATGTGCAAGTAGCAATTCACACAGACACTCT
Organism: Anabaenopsis tanganyikae CS-531; assembly: GCF_029891675.1. Taxonomy (NCBI): domain Bacteria; kingdom Bacillati; phylum Cyanobacteriota; class Cyanophyceae; order Nostocales; family Nodulariaceae; genus Anabaenopsis; species Anabaenopsis tanganyikae. The sequence continues at coordinate 21,392 of NZ_JANQDF010000019.1, read as the reverse complement.
CAACGAAGCCGGGTTTGTAGAGGATACCATCGCCGCTTTTAAACATCGTGCTATCCATACTTACCATACTGAAGGTGCAGGGGGTGGACACGCTCCAGATATTATTAAGGTTTGCGGACAAGCCAATGTTTTACCATCTTCTACCAACCCCACACGCCCTTACACTGTCAACACCTTAGAGGAACATCTAGATATGTTGATGGTATGTCATCACCTCGACCCTAGCATTCCCGAAGATGTGGCTTTTGCTGAGTCCCGTATCCGCCGAGAAACCATCGCCGCTGAGGATATTCTACATGACCTAGGCGCGTTTAGTATGATTGCCTCCGATTCTCAAGCTATGGGTAGGGTAGGAGAAGTAATAATTCGTACCTGGCAAACAGCCCATAAAATGAAGGTGCAACGGGGGAGCCTTGCGGGGGATGGACTTGCGGATAATAATCGCGCCAAGAGATATATTGCAAAATATACGATTAATCCTGCAGTTACTCATGGTATTTCTCAGTATGTCGGCTCTGTAGAACCAGGGAAACTAGCAGACTTGTGCTTGTGGCGACCAGCGTTTTTTGGTGTGAAACCAGAAATTGTCATTAAAGGTGGGATGATTGCGTGGTCACAGATGGGTGATGCTAATGCTAGTATTCCCACACCCCAACCAGTACATATGCGCCCTATGTTTGCTAGTTTTGCGGGTGCGCGTCACGCTACATCTTTAACTTTTGTTTCCCAAGCTGCAGTACAAAGGGAAATTAACAGCCAATTGGGTTTACAAAAGTCCATAGTTGCTGTTTCGGGGACACGTCAAATCAGTAAAGGAGATATGAGGCTAAATGATGCGCTCCCACGCATTGAAGTTGACCCAGAAACCTATGAGGTGAGAGCTGATGGTGAATTGTTGACTTGTGAACCCGCCAAGGTTTTACCCATGGCGCAAAGATATTTTCTGTTTTAGATCATTTAACTACTGGAGAATAAATTTAAATGCCTGGACAAATAGTTACAAATATGTTATGTGACAATTTACTCAATATTCCTGAGATGCTCTATAATCAACGGGAATTTTTTCAAACTGGTAAAACAAAAGATATTACTTTTCGCCTGGAACAACTGAAAATTCTTAAACAAGCAGTACTTGACAATGAACAAGCAATAATTCAAGCACTAAAAGCAGACTTACATAAACCGGAATTTGAAACTTATGCTATAGAAATTGGTGTAGTCACTGAAATAGATTACGCTATCAAACACCTCAAGAGTTGGACTAAACCGAAACAAGCACCAGTTCCCTGGAAGTTTTTCACCTACTCGGCTAAAATATATCCAGAACCTCTAGGGGTGGTTTTAATTATCGGTCCTTGGAACTATCCTTTACAGCTAATTATTTCTCCTTTAGTAGGTGCGATCGCAGCGGGTAATTGTGCTATTATCAAGCCTTCAGAAATTGCGCCCCATACTTCTAATTTATTAGCTGAAATCATTGGTAAGTATTTTCCGTCAGAGTATATCGCCGTAGTAGAAGGAGGTATAGAAACCAGTGAAAAACTCCTAGCAGAAAAGTTTGATCATATCTTTTTCACTGGTGGGACAAAAGTTGGCAAAATTATCATGGCCGCCGCAGCTAAACATCTCACACCAGTTACTTTAGAATTAGGCGGTAAAAGTCCCTGTATTGTAGATACTGATATTCATCTTGAACATACGGTTAAACGCATAACTTGGGGAAAATTTATCAATGCAGGACAAACTTGTATTGCACCTGATTATTTGTTAGTTCATCAAAAAATCAAACAAGATTTAGTAGATGGTCTGAAAAAATGCCTCAAAGAATTTTATGGAGATAATCCGGCAAATAGTCCAGATTATGCCAGGATAATCAGTCGAAAGCAATTTGACAGATTGGTTAATCTGATTGAAAACGGGCAAATTATTATAGGGGGAGAAACCAAAGCTGAGGAACTTTATATCGCTCCTACGTTACTTGATCATGTTTCTTTAACAGATCCAGTCATGGAAGAAGAAATATTTGGCCCTATCCTGCCTATAATTGAATATACAGATATTACAGAAGCGATCGCCTTAATTAACTCCCGTCCCAAACCCTTAGCTTTATATATATTTACTCAGAATCAGACCCTGCAAAAACAAGTTTTACAGGCAACCTCATCGGGTGGAGTGTGTATAAACGACACAGTAATGCAAGTAGGTGTGTCATCTTTACCCTTTGGTGGTGTAGGTGACAGTGGGATTGGTAGCTATCATGGAAAAGCAAGTTTTGACACCTTTTCTCATGACAAAAGTGTGTTAAAAAATTCTTTTTGGTTGGATTTAGACTGGCGATACGCTCCCTACCAAGGCAAATTATCTGCCTTAAAACGAATTCTGGGCTAGAACTTCTATTGAAGACCACCAGTAATGGGTAACGGGGTTTCCCGATTACTCATTACCGTAACCTATAAATCTAAAGCCTAGCTTGTCCAGAAAATTATGATTCTGCTTCGTCTTCTTCAGCGGTGGGATAGACAAAGGTAGAACGTCCAGACAAAATTGACTTACCCAGAGAAAGAGCCTTTTGGGCTTCGACAGCAGCTTTATGTCTCCAGGTGGCTCGACGCTTATCTCGTTTTGATTTGGATGTTTTCTTCTTAGGGACAGCCATACTAGCGGATCTCGCAATTTTTGACAACCTCCCTATTCTAAGCTATAAACTCGACTTTTATAGGGGCGGTTTCAAATGGCAAAATTCCGATTTGCGCGATCAATTTGGGAATATTTACAAATCAATTGCCGTTTACAGTCAAATAATTCAGGGAAATATCCGGATCTTTTTGCCAATTTGGCCAATAAATAAATGTAAAGAGGATGATCAATGATCTTGCTTGAGCAATATTCTTGAGTGTAGCCTAATCGACCTCAGTGATCACTGGTAATATGATATTTAATAAATATCATAATTTAATCATGATAGCATAAAAAATGCTTATATTTCAGTTACTGGATCAGATTCTGCAAAAAGTATAAAACATAGGTTAGCTTTGTTTTTTCAGCAAAGCCGAGCGCAATTTTAGGCAATACAAGAATCAATAACCTACAAAGAGCGGGATGGCAAATTACTGGGCGATCACAATTGGCATCAATCAATATCAGTTCTTTCAACCCTTACGTTGCGCTCAAGCAGATGCCGAGGTGTTAAATAGTTTTTTGGTTGAAGAGGGAGGGTTACTACAGCAGCGCTGTTTATTGATGACACAGTCCTCGCCTCCCATTGGGGATATATCGACCTATCCCACTAAGCAGAATATTCTGCTGTTGTTGGAGGATTTGACCGCGGGTTGTTGGCAACCACAAGATCATCTGTGGTTATTCTTTAGCGGTTATGGGGTGAGTTACAAGGGCAAAGATTACTTAATGCCAGTGGAAGGAAATCCGGAATTGGTGGCAGAAACTGGCATAGAATTGCGATCGCTGATGCAAAGTCTGCAATTGGCTGAAGTTAATACAGTGCTGCTGCTGGACATCAATCGTGCTTTTGGCACCCAAGCAAATAGCCCCGTGGGAGCAGAAACCATAGAACTGGCTAAAGAACTACAAATTGCGGCCATTCTTTCTTGCCAATGTGATGAATTCTCCCATGAAAGTAGCGAACTGGGTCATGGGTTCTTCACAGCCGCATTATTAGAAGCTTTGCGTTCTGGTAATGCCACTCACTTAGCCGATCTAGACAGCTATTTAAGTGTTCTTACCCCAGAATTATGTCAACACTATTGGCGACCTGTCCAAACCCCGGTAACGATATTTCCATCTCACCCAGAAGCGATATTACCGCAGTTTGAGATGCAAAGCCACAAGGAACCAGTTAAAGCCGAACCAGTTATTTTTCCGGAGGAAAGCTTTGCCGTGTCCGTCACAGCGCCTGTTCTGGGCGCAACAACCCCCCCCAATTTACCCAAGACGCAAAACGTGACTATGTGGGGAGAATACCTGGGTGTGGAAACTACCCTGGGTAGTCAATCACCCTCTGTGAATTTGCCGAACTTTATACCAGATATTGGCAAATTATCAGAATCACAAGTCCCAGGCTCACAGCAGGGGCAGTATCTCAACCAAGAGAACACCCCAACTACTACAGGGGAGAGCTTCATTCATCATGTACCTCAAGCCGATGACTCGCCATTACCCGAGAATCAGACAGATCCCCCGCTATGGAAACAGTTTTTATTTTGGGGAGGCGGTACTATGCTGGTAGTCGCTTTGATTTCTATAGTTATTCTCCGCAATCAAGTAAGATATTTGCAAGTCAAACAGACTACAGAAATATCACCTTCATCACCTCCCACCGAAACAGTTGAACAAAATCATTCTTCAGCCTCTGAAACACCACCATTAACTCCGAGACAACAAACCCCATCTAATGCCCAAGTTTCCTCTAATTCTGAGTCTAAAAAGCGCAGTCAAGCAGTTTCAGAATTATCAAGAATGTCTCTGAGAGCAACCCAAGCCAGTGATCTGAGCAAAGCGATCGCCAATGCTAAGGCAATTCAACCAGGTGACCCACTCTACAAACAAGCTCAGGAGAATATTCAAGTTTGGAGTCGCATGATCCTAGAGTTAGCAGAGGGTCGTGCCGAAAAAAAAGAATATACAAGTGCCATTGCTGCAGCCCAATTAATTACTCTTGACCAAGACCTTTATTCTCAAGCACAACTGGCAATTACCCAATGGCAGTTAGAAGCTAAACAATATTTAAGTAATAATATTGTTATAGATGCAGCTGAGGCGTTAATTAGACCGGGACAAGCATCATCATATAATCGTGCCATTGAAGTCGCTAAAAGAGTACCACCAGGTCAACCAGGATTTGATCGCGCCCAAAAATCCATCAATGAATGGAGTACACAAATTTTGGCACTGGCGAAGACTCGAGCAGAGCAAGGTAATATCGAAGCAGCAATTGAAACCGCTACTTTAGTCCCAGAGATGACAGGAACTTACGAAGATGCTCAAGAAGCCATCCAAAAATGGCGGGCTACCCAGAAGAATTAAAAAGAGTTAGGAATTAAGGATTAACCCCCAACTCTTAACTTTTCACTGAAGAACAAAGCATTGAGTATTAGCAGTATTGCGACACATCCTCGCCACATTCGTCAGCAAGGTAGCACAGAGCGCGGAAACGTAAACCCACGAGTTCCTCGTATAAAGGATTGAGTTTACACATGGGCGGAATGTGAAACAGGGTTTTACCAAATAATTTGATATCGCGCTCAAAGGGACATTGAGCCGGAATCAGTTTACACAACAGATGAGATCGTTGGCGATTATTAACTGGAATGCTATCTACCCAATGGCGCAGGGGTTGGAGGAGATCACGGTTAGACTGGGAAGTTGAATCTTGTAACTGACTTATAGGAGCTTTGTTAGTATCGCCTTGATTAAAAGATACCCAGCTTGTTAACAAAAACTTCTTTGTGGTATTATCAAATACCTTCATGGTTAATCCTCTATATTAATGAGGTTATTCACCTTACTGATGAATATATACAACGTAGCAATGATTTTTGCCGGAGGAATTATTCTCTGACTAAGTCACAATCGGGCGTTACACTAGCCACTTAGGCCATAATCCAACTTATGACTACGTCAAGTTAATCGTAATTGTCGCTATATCGGTAGTGTGATCATGCAATCTTATTCATAACTTGACATACTTTAAATTTTAATAAAGCCATCTGTCATTAGACAGGGTTTAGTGTAACTTTTATAAAACTTAACATAAAAAAGGCTGGGAATATCTTTGGTAAACCAAAATAGTACTTTTGTCCGATCTGCTCCATAGAATGACTTACGTGATAACTATGAACCGAAGTCCACAGGCTAACACGGTCAATCTGACCGCTTCTTGTTTTAAATTCATCGCCGCGTTTAAATGTCTCAGGACTTACGCAAAACAGAACGAAAGTAGGGGTAATTCATGAATCACCCCTACATCAGAACCAGGTTTTTAGTCCAATCTTGCATAAGTCCTATTATTATCATTAGTTAAGAAGAACCAAAAAACCCCCGACTCGTCAAAGTCAGGGGTTCTCAAATCTTCAACCCCGGTGCGGCGCGATGATTAGGATGCTACCTGGGCTGTGGGGCGAGTCCGCCGTCTTCTACCATCAGCAACCTTGACAGGTGGTTCTTCGGGAATTTGCATCAACAAAGTTACTGTTGGTTGACATTGTAGTTCTCGACGGATAGAGCGTTGCAACTCTCGCTCTAGCATCCCTTGCAATCCACCCCAGTCTACTTCGGGTCTTTCCCCTTCACGAACTTGGGCAAATTCTGACCAGCGCACACTGAGCATTTCTTCAATGCGCTGTTGTACCCATTTTTGCACAAGCGATCGCTCTACATTAGTTACTACACCCCGCAGATGAGTTTCTGGTTTAGCCAGGAGCTGGCCGTTCCAATCAATGGCGGTGGCGATGGTGACAATACCTTCTTCTGACATACGTTGTCGTTCTTGGAGAACTTGAGCGCTCACCATTCCAGAACTAGTAGTATCCACAAGTTCTATACCACATCTGACTGTACCCGCCACACGGATAGAATCTTGTGTTAATTCCACAATGTTGCCATTTTGGATAATTACCATGTTGTCGGCAGGAATACCCATACTCTGAGCGGTTTCCGAGTGCTTAACCAGCATTCTATGTTCACCGTGAAATGGTACAAAGAACTTGGGACGAGTTAAGGCAATCATCAGTTTTTGTTCTTCTTGACAGGCGTGACCAGAAACGTGAATACCCTTGTCCCGTCCATATACCACGTTTGCCCCTTGAATCATCAATTTATCGATGGTGTTGACCACCGCGATCGTATTGCCAGGAATGGGGTTAGCAGAGAATATTACTGTGTCCCCTGGGCGGATTTTGATTTGGGAGTGTTCTTTGTTGGCAATGCGGGTCATGGCTGCCATGGTTTCACCCTGTGAGCCAGTTGTCAAAATCAAGACTTTTTCATCGGGCAAATTGCGAACTGCATGCAATGGCTGGAACAGACTATCATCACACTTGATGTAACCCAGATTGCGAGCATGAGCAATCAAATTCAGCATGGAGCGACCAACAACTGATACCACCCGCTTATGCTTCTGCGCCAACTGTAAAATTATGTTGATCCGATGCACACTGGAAGCAAAGGTAGTGACAAATAAGCGCCCGGTAGCTTTACCAAATTCCCGGTCAAGGTTGGGATAAACAGAGCGTTCTGAAGGGGTATATCCTGGTACTTCTGCGTTAGTTGAATCACTCAGTAAGCAAAGTACACCCTGTTCACCGTGTTCTGCTAGCCTTTGCAAGTCAAAGTTTTCGCCGTCTACAGGTGTATGGTCGATTTTAAAGTCTCCCGTGTGGATGACCACACCTAAAGGGGTATGAATAGCCACTGTAAAGCTGTCGGCAATGGAGTGGGTATTGCGAATATATTCCACAAAGAAATGTTGACCAATGCGCACCACATCCCGGGGTCTAACTGATCTTAAATCGGTGCGATCGCGTACCCCTGCTTCTTCTAGTTTACCCTCTAGCATTGCCATTGCTAGTCTAGGACCATAGATTACCGGGATATCAAATTGCTTGAGGTGGAAGGCAATACCGCCTATATGGTCTTCATGACCGTGGGTGACGATCATACCTTTAATTTTCTGGCGATTCTCCCGTAGATAGGTTGTATCTGGTAGGACAATATTTACCCCTAGCATTCCTTTGGTCGGAAAGGCTAATCCCGCATCTAAAAGAATAATTTCGTCCTCATACTCAAAAACGCAAGTATTTTTGCCAATCTCATGTAATCCGCCCAATGGAATAATTTTGAGGGCAGATTTAGTTTCGTTGTTTACCATTATTTTCCTTGGATTGTTGTTGTTTTTCTTCAGAGTTAATAAATTCAAATTCAGCAATCTTGTTATGAAATCAAATACCAGCTTCCTATCTGAAAGCAGCTATATTTTGCGTGAGATTGTTCATTTATTCCTGTTATAAAAAAAAAGCATTTTACATATATAACTTTTATCTAATCTCTCTACTGTGCGGTGGGCTTCTACACTTTTACATCTACAAAATCAGATATCTATGACAGTCTTAGCGGAGTAATTTCTCTGGTAAACCAGTTAAAATTACTCTCACTCAAGTTAGTAAGCATTCAATAAGTTACTATCTAGTTAAATTAAGTTCTTCCAGCACTGCTCTTAACTTATCAGTAACATCTGAGTCAGCTTCCCACAGGGGTAGACGAGTTGAACCGACATCCCAACCTTGAAGTTTCAATGCTTGTTTAATTGGAATGGGATTTGTAGTTAAAAATAAAGCTTTAAACAATGGAAATAGTTGTAGATGAGTTTCATTAGCACTGGCGATTTTTCCCACACTAAAAGCTTGGATCATCTCTTGTAGTTGATTGCCTACCAGATGAGAAGCTACACTCACAACGCCTGTAGCTCCAATTGCTAACAAGGGCAGGGTTAGGGAATCATCTCCAGAGTAAATGTCAAATTCTTTTGGTGTCAACCGGCGGATTTCACTCGCCTGGTCTAAATTGCCACTAGCTTCTTTGATACCAACAATATTATCAATTTCCGCTAACTTAGCAACTGTATCTGGACTCAGATTTTGACCAGTACGCCCAGGAACATTATATAACAGTATTGGCAGTTCTGGACAAGCTTGGGCGATGGCTTGAAAGTGCTGGTAGAGACCCGATTGTGGTGGTTTGTTGTAATAAGGTACAACCTGTAATGAACCATGCACCCCTATTGTAGCAGCTTTTTGGGTGGCGGCGATCGCTTCTTTTGTGGAATTAGAACCACATCCTGCTATCACCTTGGCTTTTCCACTCACCGCTTGCAATACTTCCACAAACAACTGGTATTCCTCTTCCCAGCTTAGGGTAGGGGATTCACCCGTTGTGCCACATACTATCAATGTATCTGTACCGTTGTTAGCTAGATGTGCTGCTAGTTTTGAGGCTACATCATAGTTGACACTGCCGTCTGCCTTGAACGGCGTAATCATAGCGGTTAAAACTCTGCCAAATTCTCCCACCCTGTTTCACTCCTAATTAGCCTTTTAGTTTTTTATCTCTTGGTGGTTCTCTATTTTAATAACCTATTGCTGAACTTGTTTCAAGGGTAATTCACTCATCTTGATTTTTCTCCCCAAAAATAACTGAAATTCCATTGCTATTATTCAGTATAAACCTATCTTTTTGCAGATTTTAGTAGATTTTTTTCTACTAATAATTCGGCAATTTGGACTGCATTTAACGCCGCCCCTTTACGGATTTGGTCACCAGAAAGCCAAAGTTCCAAGCCGCAAGGGTGAGAAATATCCTGACGAATTCTCCCCACTAGAACATCGTCCTGAGATGTGGCTTCCATGGGCATGGGAAAGTAATTCTTTTCCCAATCTTCGATTAATTTTACGCCAGGAGAGTGACTTAAAATTTCCCTGGCTGTATCTGGACTAAATGGATTTTCAAATTCTAAATTAATTGCTTCGGAATGGGCGCGTAGTACAGGAACCCGAATACAAGTAGCAGTAATTCTAATTTGTTGGTCGTTAAAAATCTTGCGGGTTTCGTTGACCATTTTCATTTCTTCCTCACAGTAACCCAAATTGTTTAAAGCTGAGTTATGTGGAAATAAGTTAAACGCCAATGGGTAAGGCAAAACTTCCGTCACCGGTTGCTGTCCTTGTAGTATAGCGCTAGCTTGGGTTTTGACTTCTGCCATGGCCTTGGCACCTGCACCGCTGGCTGATTGATAGGTTGAGACTACAATCCGTTTAATAGGGTTAATTTGATGCAGAGGCCAAATTGCCACTGTCATCAAAATTGTTGTGCAGTTGGGGTTGGCGATAATACCTTTGTGGTTAGCGGCCGCTAGGGGATTCACCTCTGGTACTACCAAGGGAATTTCCGGGTTCATCCGAAAGGCGCTGGAATTATCTATTACTACCGCACCTTTTTCCACAGCCACTGCTGCCCAAGTTTTCGATGTAGAACCCCCAGCACTGGCTAGAACTAAGTCCAGATTTTCCAAGGTGCGATCGCTCACTAATTCTACCGGTAAATCCTCACCTTTAAACCGCAGCGATCTCCCTACACTGCGCTCTGATGCCAATAGCTTCAACTCCCCCACTGGAAAGTTCCGGCTTTCTAGTAATTCCAGCAACTCTGTGCCCACAGCACCAGTTGCTCCCAAAATACCTACACTATATGATTTTGACAAATCGGCTTTCTCCTTTCCCAGATTCTCTGTATTGTTTTTCAACCGGATGATATTTTATACTTAAATCTCTAAATAGTGATGGTCTATTTTGAATATTTTTTTTAATTCTATGGGATTTTTCGGCAAAAAGTGCATTGATTTTATAGGTGACATGAAGTTAAAGACATTTAATTTAACTACTATTGCTGCTCAATTCCTCCACTTATCCCGAAAATTATATAATAATATTATACAACAACCTCATGTCCAGTACAAGAAAAGGAGTGTCTACACTTGAGCATGGTGTAATGCTGACAGTTTTTAACCGAACAACTATCGAGATTGTCAAGTGGGTTGCGAATCACGATGGGTGTACTATGATTCAGATTGACTGCAACCAGCACAGTTAAAAATGTAGCTTCCTGTTTAGGTAACAGTCACTTTCAGCCCCACAAGGTACACAGAACCAACAGTAGAACCATTCCTAGCATAAGATACAACTTGAGAAACAAGATATCACAGTATTTGAAAAAACAAGAACTGCTAAAGTTCTTGCATAACTGCGAGTTTCCATAGTTAAACTTATGGCAATAAATTGTCAAGTCCTTTGCCATGAGCAGTAAACTGGATATCTACTGAAAAGACTCATCCATATAATAATATGGGATTTTGAGTAACTTGTGGGTTCCCCCCATTCCCAGGGCAAGAGCAATCAAGCCACAGAAGCGGTAAATCGCATCAAGTGCCAACTGGGAGACAAAAAAATCAGAAATAAATACAGAGACGAAGCATGAAAGTTACCCAGGAAAAACTTCCCGCCAGCCAAATCGGCTTGGAAATCGAGATTACGCCAGAAATTACTAAGCAAACTTATGAACAGGTAATTAAAAACTTAGCCAGTAGTACAAGTATTCCTGGGTTTCGTAAAGGTAAAGTACCGCGGCCAATATTGCTACAACGGCTGGGTATAACTCGTATTAAAGCAGCAGCCCTCGAAGAAATACTTCAAGATGGCGTGGAAAAGGCACTCAAACAGGAAGAAATACCCGCAATTGGACAACCACAACTGCGGACTTCTTTTGAGGAATTGATTAGTAATTATGAACCAGGAAAACCCCTAACCTTTTTAGCGGCTGTAGATGTAGAACCAGAGGTTAATCTGCTACAGTATACCGGTTTAACAGCTAAAGCGGAGGAAATCAAATACCAATCCAGTCGAGTTGATGAAGTCATAGAAAAGGAAAGGGAACAGTTGGCGACGCTGATCCCTGTGGAAGGACGTGGATCTCAAATTGGTGATGTGGCTGTGGTTGATTTTAAAGGTGTGCTGGCCAAAGGTGAAGGCGAAGAGGAAACAACCGAACCGACAGCAATTCCGGGAGCCGAGGCCACAGATTTTCAACTGGAATTGCAAGAAGATAAATTTATCCCCGGCTTTGTATCAGGGATGGTGGGGATGAATCCGGGAGAAACCAGAGAAATTGCTGCTCAGTTCCCAGATCCTTACGCAAACGAAGATTTAGCCGGAAAAGCAGCAATTTTCACAGTTACACTTAAAGAACTGAAGGAAAAAGAACTACCAGAATTAAACGATGACTTCGCTCAGGAAGTTAGTGAATTTGAGAGCTTGGATGAACTGCGTGCTTCTTTAGAAGCACGATATCAAAAAGAGGCTGAGGAAAAAACTAAATCCAACCAGCAGCAAGCTTTGTTGGCAGAAATGTTGAAGTACGTGGAGGTTGACCTACCACAAACCTTGATTGATAAGGAAATAGACGCGATGCTAACACAAACTGCAATGCGGCTTTCTCAGCAAGGATTAGATGTGAGACAGCTGTTTACCCAAGAAATCATACCCCAATTACGGGAGCGATCGCGCGATGAAGCCATTCAACGTCTGAAACAGTCTTTGGGATTACTGGAAGTAGGTAAACGGGAATCTATCGAGGTCACGCCTGAAGAAGTGGAAACCAGAGTGGCTGAAGTGATGGAACAGTACGCAGACCAAGAAGTTGACGCCCAAAGAATGCGCTCAGTGGTGGAAAACGAACTGTTAACTGAAAAAATAGTCGATTGGCTTCTACAACACTCATCAGTGGAACTTGTTCCTGAAGGATCTCTGAGTTCAGCAGCAGAAATTTCCGGCGAGTTAGAGACACCTGTAGATCAGGGCGAGGAACAAAGCACCTCTGCTAGTACAGAATCAATATAATTGGTGTACAGACGCGAATTATCGTGTCTGTATAAGAAAGTGCTGAGTAACAATCTTTCCTACTCGGTACTTCCTTGTCGCAGAGTGATTAATCACCTCTGTGAGGGAAATATTGCCTGAAAATTAGCGTGGGTGGGGTGTTTACCCACAGCTATATATATGAGGCATAATGGTTAACAAATAGCTCAAATAAAACTGCATCAGTTCACAAGGCGGCAATAACTGCCAGCAAACCCCTCCTAACTTAATTCTCAATTATTCTTATATGCTTCTATCCCAGTCGGGAAATCATCCCATCCATAGTTTAAGCACAATCAAAATTAGCTCTCACTTGAGCCGACCCAGCAACATTGTACCGATGGTGGTAGAACAGTCTGGCATGGGAGAACGTGCTTTTGACATTTACTCCCGCTTGCTGCGAGAGCGGATTATATTCTTGGGTACTCCCATAGATGATGCTGTTGCTAATTCCATTGTTGCTCAATTGCTGTTCTTAGACGCGGAAGATTCGGAGAAAGATATTCAGTTGTATATCAATTCCCCCGGGGGTTCTGTCTACGCGGGGATGGCAATTTATGATACAATACAACAAATACGCCCGGATGTTGTTACTATATGTTTTGGATTAGCCGCAAGTATGGGGGCTTTCCTGTTGGCCGCCGGTTCTGCTGGTAAACGGATGTCTTTACCTGACTCTCGCATCATGATTCACCAACCACTGGGTGGGGCTCAAGGTCAAGCCATTGATATTGAGATTCAAGCGCGAGAAATTCTTTATGTGAAGGCTAAGTTGAATCAGTTACTCGGTCATCATACTGGTCAGCCTCTAGAAAGACTTGAGGCAGATACCGAACGCGACTTTTTTATGTCGGCAGAAGAAGCAAAAAACTACGGTTTGATTGATCAAGTCATCTCCAGACAAAATATTCCCACCGCCGGGGAAAACGTCACCATTCTGAAATAAGAGGCTGGTATGTCTAAGTACGACTCCCATTTAAAATGTTCTTTTTGTGGCAAGTCTCAAGAGCAGGTTCGTAAATTAATCGCAGGTCCGGGAGTCTACATCTGCGATGAATGCGTTGACTTGTGTAATGAAATCCTAGACGAAGAGCTACTGGACACGAATACGGCTGCGTCACAACCAGCACCAAGGTCAGAAACACCTCCAAAACGTCGTGCCCGCTCTTCTAATCTCTCATTTAACCAAATTCCCAAGCCTAGAGAAATTAAAAATTATCTAGACGAACACGTTATCGGTCAAGACGAGGCCAAAAAAGTTCTGTCTGTGGCAGTTTATAACCACTACAAACGGCTGGCAGTCATTCAATCGAAAGGTAAAAATGGCGCAGACGATGCTGTAGAACTGCAAAAGTCCAATATTTTGTTAATTGGTCCAACTGGTTGTGGCAAAACCCTTTTGGCTCAAACCTTAGCCACAATCTTGGATGTACCCTTTGCTGTGGCTGATGCCACGACACTCACAGAAGCAGGTTATGTTGGTGAGGATGTAGAAAATATTCTGCTGCGACTGTTACAAGTGGCAGATTTGGATGTGGAGGAAGCCCAGCGAGGAATTATCTACATTGACGAGATAGATAAAGTAGCTCGCAAGAGTGAAAATCCTTCCATTACCCGCGATGTTTCCGGTGAAGGCGTTCAGCAAGCTTTGCTGAAAATGTTAGAGGGAACAATCGCCAATGTGCCACCTCAAGGAGGTCGTAAGCATCCTTATCAAGATTGTATCCAGATTGATACGAGCAATATTCTCTTTGTGTGTGGTGGTGCCTTCGTGGGTTTAGAGAAGGTAGTAGATCAGAGAGTGGGTAAAAAGTCAATGGGTTTTGTCCAACCGGGGGACAGTCAGTCCAAAGAAAAGCGGGTTGCTGATACTCTGCGCCATCTCGAACCCGATGACTTAGTTAAGTTTGGTATGATTCCTGAATTTATCGGACGAGTACCAATGGTAGCTGTAGTAGATCCTTTGGATGAAGAAGCGCTGATGGCAATCCTCACCCAACCACGCAGTGCTTTGGTCAAACAGTACCAGAAGCTGCTCAACATGGATAACGTTCAATTAGATTTTAAACAGGATGCTTTGCGGGCGATCGCTCAAGAAGCCTACCGCAGGAAAACGGGCGCTAGAGCCTTGCGGGGTATTGTGGAAGAACTAATGCTTGATGTCATGTACGAATTACCATCCCGCGAGGATGTCACTCGGTGCATGATTACTAAGGAAATGGTAGAGAAGCGCTCAACAGCTGAATTAATAGTACATCCTTCTTCCCTACCTAAGCCAGAATCAGCGTAGGTATCATTAGTCACTGGTCACTGGTCATTGACTTTTGACTTTTGACTTTTGATTTTTGACTTTTGACTTTTGACTTTTGATTTTCGACTCTGGAAAAATGCCTTATATTTGTGTTCGTCGTGTTGAGCATTACTATGAGTGGGTGAAAAAACCATCTGGTTCTTCGGTAAAGCCAGTAATGGTTTTTATTCATGGTTGGGGGGGGTCAGCGAGGTACTGGAAAAGTACGGCTGATGCTTTAGCAGACCAATTTGATTGTTTACTCTACGATCTGCGGGGTTTTGGTCGTTCTCGCGGAAAACCTAATATAGTCGAATCCGGTGCATCTGTTGTAACGTCCCAGTCAAACCCAGACAAATCAGTAGCAATCAAAGAGTTAAGCTATGAATTAGAAGAGTATGCTGAGGATTTAGCAACTTTACTAGATGAGTTGCAACTCCAACGCGTTTATATTAACTCTCATTCCATGGGTGCATCTATTGCAACATTGTTTATTAACCGCTATCCCCAACGAGTAGAACGAGCTATTTTAACCTGTAGTGGTATTTTTCAGTACGACGAAAAAGCCTTTACGGCTTTTCATAAATTTGGTGGTTATGTAGTCAAATTTCGTCCTAAGTGGCTAAGTAAAATACCATTAGTTGACCGAATATTTATGGCTAGATTCTTGCATAGCCCAATTGCTAGTTCTGAACGTCAGGCTTTTTTGCAAGATTTTCTGCAAGCAGACTATGATACAGCTTTAGGTACAATTTATACCTCAGTTAGTAAAGCGCAAGCGGAGATAATGCCCCAAGAGTTTGCCAAGGTGCAAGTACCAGTTTTGCTGGTGGCTGGTGAGTATGACCAAATTATTCCGGCGCAAATGGGTCGTCAGGCCGCATCAGGGAGCGAAAATATTAAGTTTACCATTATTCCTAATACATCCCATTTTCCTATGTTAGAAGATGCTTCAACTTACTTACAAGTATTAGACGAGTTTCTACAGGTGAGTCAGGTATACCAATAGCTGGCGTGGCGTAGCCATAAAGTTAAACCACAGATAAACACAGATAAATTTCATATTGGGAAAGGCTATGTGGCTAAAGTCCCAGTTCACGTTTTAACAAATTAATCGATGTAGCCCCAATATAATTTTCCACTTTAATCAGTTTGGGTGGACGAATAATCTCTTCTAGTGATGCTTGTAGTGCGGCCTGTACTGTTGGGAAACTGGCTTGATCGCTGATAATTACTTCCGCCCGCTTGACAATGGCTCTGATTTGATAAGCATCTTTTGGCTGGGAAGTCATGATTAATAGTTCATCGCCTCGTAAACCATGAAGAATTGCTTGTGCAGCACGAACAATCCCGGAACTCAGACTCACTATACCTACACAATTCTCCTTCGGTAAGCTTTTGAGTAGTTCCAGTTCTTTGCTGTAGTCGTAGATATCCAGGGGAATCACACGTACGCCTTTTGGGGCGGCGATCGCCTCTACATCGCTGATAAAATAACGATTTGTGACCACTGTAGCCGAAGTAGTTTTATCTAACAAGGCCGTTAATTCTTCTATCGCTACCAACTGTACAGGTATCTTTAGAGATATTTTTAATTCATATACCATCAATTCCCCGACACCTATATCATGGGAGGGAACTGCAACCAATACTTGGGCGCTACAACTTAAGCGCCAATCAATTTCACCTAAAAATATCTCCCGCGCTTGATGCAGTGAATAGCCTTGAGATAACATCTCATCCAGTGCTTTTTGCACTAGTTTATACCCATCTTCAGTTTCTTTTCTGATGAATGGGTATTGCAGCTTGCTACCGTATTCATGACCTTGACTCCGCACATAAATTCCCGAACCAGCTATACTTTCTACAAAACCGTCCTCTTCCAACTGCCGGTAAACTTTGCTAATGGTATTACGGTGTAACCCAGTTTGCATTGCTAACGCTCTTGTGCTCGGCAATTTATATCCAGGTGGATATTGTCGGGAGGCGATGACAAACTGAATTTGATTAAATAGCTGACTGGAAGCGGGTATTTCACTGTCTGGCTGAATACGGAATTTAATCATGACCAAACCTATTGATATTAGTAAAGGCAACTAACCGAGTGTATCGATTAGTATTAAAGATGTTATGTACACATTTATTTTTTCGAGGGAAAATTTTTTCCCGCAATTTTTGCTAATTGATAATTTTCTTGGGAAATAGCTACATTTACTGCCATATTGATATCAAATCATTAAATACTTAATTACACAACACAGGTAGAAATTTTTATGGAAGAAAAAATTATACAGACAGCAAAGTTGAAGATTTCGCAAGATAATCTACAAATATCCGCTTATTTAGCACAGCCACAAGCACCTGGTTCTTATTCTGGTGTTGTGGTATTACAAGAGATTTTTGGTGTCAATGTTCACATTCGGGAAGTTACAGAACGAATTGCTCAACAAGGATATGTGGCGATCGCCCCGGCACTTTTTCAACGTCAAGCCCCTGATTTTGAAACAGGCTACACCGCAGAGGATATTGAAATTGGCAGAAAATATGCTTGGAAACAGACTCAAGCATCAGAGTTATTGCGTGATATTCAATCAGCCATTGACTATCTCAAGACCCTGCCCCACCTGAAACCCGATAGCTTTGGCTGTATTGGCTTTTGTTTTGGTGGTCATGTGGCTTATCTTGCTGCTACCCTACCAGATATTAAAGCTACTGCTTCCTTCTATGGTGCTGGTATTACTACTCGCACCCCTGGCGGTGGCGCTCCTACCATCACCCGTACCCCGGATATCCGAGGCACAATATATACTTTTTTTGGCTTGGAAGATGTCAGCATCCCCGCAGCAGAGGTCGATGAAATTGCCGCAGAATTAGAAAAATATAAAATTTCTCATCGAGTGTTTCGCTACGATGGATCTGAACACGGATTTTTCTGTAACCATCGCGCCAGCTATAATCCTAAAGCCGCAGGTGATGCTTGGGAGCAGGTGAAACAACTTTTTGGCAGTGTGTTAGGAGCCTAGAGACAAAAGCAGGGGAAAGTCCCTGGATTGGGGACTATTCAAGCTATTTTAGGTTGTTTTCCCTACCAAATAATCATGCCATAATTACCTAACACTCCTACTAGCTCGGAACTTGTTAGGGGTTTAGTACAACTCCAGTGGCATCACATCAAATAATAATTTATCTTTAATCGTCATGAACTCCGAATCGAAACTTTCTCAACTAGCCAATTCGTCTTTTACTATGGACGATTTTGCCAAAGCACTAGAAGTACACGACTACCAGTTTCAAAAGGGACAAGTTGTAAGCGGGAAAGTATTTCAACTTGACCCTAATGGAGCCTATGTAGATATTGGTGGCAAATCATCCGCTTTTCTCCCCCGTGATGAGGCTTCTTTGAGAGCAGTGACCGATTTATCGGAGGTGCTGCCATTGCATGAGGAACTAGAGTTTTTGATTATCCGAGATCAGGATGCAGAAGGTCAAGTCACCCTTTCCCGAAAACAGTTGGAAATTCGGCAAATCTGGGAACGACTCGCCGAAATGCAAGAAGGCGGTCAAACGGTGCAAGTCAGGGTCACCGGTGTGAATAAAGGTGGTGTTACTGTTGACCTGCTTTCCTTGCGAGGGTTTATTCCGCGATCGCACTTAGCCGAACGTGATAATCTAGAAGCGCTAAAAGGCCAAAGTTTGACCGTGAGTTTTTTAGAAATTAATCCTGACACTAAAAAACTTATACTTTCCCAACGTTTGGCTACTCGTTCTAGCAACTTCAGCTTATTAGAACTAAATGAGCTAGTAGAAGGTAAAGTTACTGGTATTAAACCTTTTGGAGTATTTGTAGATTTAGATGGTCTGAGTGGTTTGCTACATATTAAGCAAGTCAGCCAAAAATTCATTGACTCTCTAGAAAAGGTCTTTCAAATTGGTCAAACAATTAAGGCTGTAATTATTGACTTAGATGAAGGTAAAGGTCGTGTTGCTCTTTCTACAAGAATTTTAGAAAATTTCCCTGGTGAAATCTTGGAGAATTTTGATGAAGTAATGGCTTCAGCCGAAGCGCGTGCTAATCGAGCTAGTAAGAAATCTGCGGAATAGGGGCATAGTTTCACGGCAATTATTTGCGCTTTTGCGTCTTGGCTTAAGCTTACCCGGTTTTCTAACCCGGGTAAGCTTAATATATTTGCAAACGGAGAGGGGGAGATTCGAACTCCCGGAGGTTTTAGCCTCATCCGATTTCAAGTCGGACGCAATCGACCACTCTGCCACCTCTCCAATAAAACTGTCGAACTTATAATAAACATACGACAATATAGGATTATAGCGCCTTTGCCAAATATTAACAAGCCGACATATCATAATATATCTGATCATCTACACAGATGGCACTACTAAAGAAAAATATCTTTGGCATCCTGGGCTATCGCCTATAGAGAATTTCCTCTACAGTCACCTGGAAATCATAGCCTACCCAGACTAAGGAGACTTGGGAGACCTCACCGGCTTCTAGGGAGACAATGGAAAAATTGCGCAGCCTTTGCCCCTGATTTTCCAAAATCCTGGGTACATTTGCTGCGTTTAGGTAAATGATTCCCTCTGGACTTTTAAATACAGCTTTGCGCTGGACTGTTTTTGTATGTCTGAGGGTGCGGTGCATATGACCAAACGTCACCAGAGGAATTTTTTTACCGGACGTGAGAGCCTGAGAAATCGCCGCGCCCAGGTCTGGGTCGCCAAAGTCACCACCGATGGGATGCCAGTCCTTACCGCAGGGGTCTTCGGGTCGATCGCCTAAACCACTAGGTCCATTGTGTCCCAGAAAAATAATCGTGTCATGAGCGGCGCTGTTTGCGGCTTTGACAATCAGGTCAGTGGATTCCTCCATACTCGTCACACCATACCGTTGTTGCAGGATGTCCGCAAATTTCCACTCTGGTCCACCCCAGGTAAAAGGACGACCTCCCACCACAGTTAAATTCCAGGTGGGAAAATCCAGCCGACTGTAACCTACGTGGGCAGGTCCTAATAAATCGAGTTGTTCTTGTACCCAATCTGACTTAGAACGGTCATATGGACATTTCCGCCGTCCCCATTCCGTGGCAGTATACCAGGCATCGTGGTTTCCCATCACTGCTGCTTTGGGAATATCCAGGGAGGCTATCGCTTTGACCACATCCACCGATTCATTGCCAAAATCGCCCACAAACAGCACCAAGTCAACACCTAGGTACTTGAGTGCAATGCCATCTTCTACTTCCCACTGGTCGTGAACATCTCCAACTACAGCAATTTTTAGGGTTATTGATTTGGTTTTCTGACTGGTCATGCCACTTTCCTTGCCGTCTATATCCAGCATATGAAACTCCGCCGGATTTGCACAGAACAGACGGGATATCGACCCCCTACTATTTTTGGTAAAAACTACTATAATTGAATCCACAGAACAAAAACGTGGAACTTAAGGCAACTCCTAACTGTGTTTACCACCGCACTACCTCAAAAAAACAAAACCCAAACTGGTGAACTACCACTAGATTTATTTACTGCCATTGAGAGTCTAAAAAAGGAACTCAATGCAGTGATCCTGGCTCATTACTATCAAGATCCGGATATTCAGGATATCGCCGACTTTATTGGGGATTCCTTGCAATTAGCCAAAGCTGCAGCCCAGACAAATGCAGATGTGATTGTCTTTGCTGGTGTTCACTTTATGGCGGAGACAGCAAAGATACTTAACCCTGATAAGTTAGTGCTTTTACCAGATTTAAATGCTGGTTGTTCTTTAGCAGATAGTTGTCCACCAGAAGCTTTTGCAGCTTTTAAAGCAGCACATCCAGATCATCTAGTGGTTTCATACATCAACTGCTCTGCCGACATTAAGGCCATGAGTGACATTATCTGCACCAGTTCCAATGCTGTCAAGATTGTGCAACAAATACCACCGACACAGCCGATTATTTTTGCTCCGGATCGGAATTTGGGACGGTATGTGATGGAACAAACCGGACGAGATTTGTTGCTATGGGACGGGAGCTGTATTGTTCATGAAACATTTTCTGAAAAGAAGATTGTGGAGTTGAAAATTACACACCCACAAGCTGAGGCGATCGCTCACCCAGAATGTGAAACTAGCGTATTGCGCCACGCAAGTTTCATCGGCTCAACAGCCGCCTTACTCACATATTGTCAAAACAGCCCTACAAAAGAATTTATAGTGGCTACAGAGCCGGGTATTATTCACCAAATGCAGAAACTTTCCCCGGAAAAGCACTTTATTCCTGCCCCGCCATTGAACAACTGTGCTTGTAACGAATGTCCATTTATGCGGTTAAATACTTTGGAAAAATTATATTTAGCGATGAAAAATTGTATTCCGGAAATCACAATGTCAGAGGATATCCGCCAGGCTGCGCTGCGACCAATACAACGGATGCTGGAGATGAGCAGTTAATCTGTATAAACAAAACACCCCTTGGGGGGGTGTTTTGTCGTATAATATTAAACCTGGCATCGAGCTATTTTTGCGGAGGGCTACCCCTCAACTATCGTGGCCGCTGCAGCGTTTCACCTCTGAGTTCGGGAAGGGATCAGTGTGGTTCCACCGCGCCATAGACACCAGGAAA